>NZ_JACJER010000147.1:0-9986 GCF_014164185.1 Shewanella sp. SG44-6
TCAAACTCTTCAATTAAAGTTTTTTGAATCTTACGATTCGGCTCAATGAATTCTGATTGCTTATCTCACCGAAGCGAAACAAGTCTTTGTACATATTACTATGAACATTCATCGTTGCATTGAGTGTAAATTTTTTGATTGCCAACATTCCGAAGAACAGAAGACAATTTCGAATAACTCAATACCTGTGAATGTCCACACAGATTACTTGATAAATTGTTAAAGAGCGTGATGTCAATTTTTCATACATCGCCGTAAGACGCTAGGTCGTTGGCTTGGGGTGCGTATTCTACGCAATCCCTTTATGGCGTCAAGTGTTTTTTCAAACTTCTTTTTGCCTGTTATCAACACCACTAGGTGGTTGCTCATAACGCTAACCGGTTTTTGCTTTCGCGGTCTGCCGTGTCAGTGGATGCGCATTATAGGCAGCTTAAGATTTAGTGCAAGCGCTTTTATTAATGAAATCTTTTGAATGCCCAACTTTTATGCAGATTGATTCTTTTTTAACTTTTCCGGTTAAAGAAGCGTCTTTAACTAAATAGCAAAATGGTTATTTTTGATATTAAAGTTACTTTTGAGCTCAATTTTTCAACAGTAGTCTGGTTTATCTGGTAATTTTTAATTAGTATGTAATAGTATTTAACAGTTATTTATCATTTTTATATTCATTAGAGATTATTTTATGCAGAAATCATTCGTGATTGTTTTGATTGCGGCGCTTCTTGGCGCTTTTGTTTTTTTTCAGTTTAACGGTACACCATCTTCGGTTGCGTTTATTGCTGGTGTAGTCGTTGCGACGTTAATTTTCACCTTTATACCTTCTAGCGGTTCAAGCTCGTCTGATGAACCTTATGTTGGTCCTACTATGACACTATATGTAGGTAACTTGCCTTACCGTGTTCATGAAGGAGAAGTAAAGGCATTGTTTGGCGAATACGGACCGGTTAACTCAGTTCGTTTAGTGCGAGACCGTAAAACAGGGCGTCGTAAAGGATTTGGTTTTGTTGAGATGTCTGAATCAGGTGCACAGAAAGCCATGTCGAAATTAAATGACTACAGCTTTCAAGAGCGCACATTAAAGGTAAGAGAAGCTAAATCACAAGAATCTGATTCAGAAAATAGCTAATCGCTATTGAAGCTGATTCTTAGTACTCCTTAAGCACTGTTGTTAGTCGGTTATGGTTACCAGCGAAAAATCACTAAAACCATAATCGACTAATGTTGCTTTAAGCCCTTGGCTAATCTGTTTGGTATAACATGCCTGTAGTTGTTTATTACCATTATGTTCTTTACTCAGTAGAAACCTCACCCGCTTTGCTATCGCCTCTCCAGAATCTAGTAGTGTTACCCCATCACCGAGATAATGACTAATTTCTGCTGCTATCATTGGAAAATGAGTACAGCCCAGTACGAGTACATCAATATTCGATGCAGCAATGGGTGCTAGGATATGATTGAGTTTATCGATATCAATTGGTTGTTGAGCGACATAAAGCTCTGCAAGTAAGACTAAATCTGACGTGCCAAATAATTCAACCTTACAGTTTCCTGCAAATTGATTGATTAACGCTTGAGTATAATCGCGTTTAACCGTACCTGGTGTGGCCAATAAACCAATGTGTTTTTTCTTTGATAACATGGCTGCTGGCTTGATAGCGGGAACAACCCCAACTACTGGTATAGTTAATTGTTGACGTAATAATGGCAATACTAGGGTACTGGCAGTGTTACAGGCAACCACCACAATACTGGCATTAAGACGCTGAGCATGATGGGTGATCAATGCAACACAGCCTGTTATTAACTCTTGCTCTGACAAATTGCCATAAGGTAAACGTGCATTATCGAATAAGTAACAATAATCATGCTGTGGCAGTTGTTTTCTAATTTCATTCAATACCGACAATCCGCCGATACCAGAGTCAAATACTAAAATAGGTCCAGACAATATGGGCTCCCAATATGAATGTGCGCAGCATTAATGTTCATGATATTTTATACTTAGGTGCGTAGCACTAGACATCAGCGTCATTTAGTATAATATTTGCGCCCTTTTTTACAGCCTTTGGTGGACGATATGAATTTAGCTGCAATGGATCCTAAAAACTACGATGCACAATTACAACAAAAGCGCATCAAGCTAGAAAAGACCTTTGCCGATTTCAATCCACCAGCGCTTGAAGTCTTTGCTTCTGAGCCTATGCATTATCGCATGCGTGCTGAGTTTAGAATGTGGCATGATGGTGATGACTTATATTACTACATGTTTGATAAAGCACTGAATGCAAAAGTGCGTTGCGATCAATATTTACCCGCAGGTGTGCTCATTAATGAAATGATGGCAGAGCTGATTGCGGAGTTAATCCCCAATCCAGCGCTACGTTATAAGCTGTTTCAAATTGATTTTTTATCGACCTTGAGTGGCGAAATATTAGTGTCTTTATTGTATCACCGCCAGCTTGATGAAGAATGGCGTGAGCAGGCGACGCTCTTGAAAGCAAAGTTATCGGCTCAATTTAATGTCAATATTATTGGCCGTGCGCGTAAGCAAAAAATCGATTTAGACAAAGATTATGTCACCGAGACGCTAACAATCAATGCTAAGCAATTACATTATAAGCAGATAGAAAATAGCTTTACCCAGCCAAACGCTAAAGTATCGGTAAAAATGTTGGAGTGGGCTATCGATGTCACTCAGAATAGCCAAGGTGATTTACTTGAACTGTATTGTGGCAATGGCAACTTTACCATTGCATTAGCGCAAAACTTTAAGCGTGTATTAGCAACCGAGCTGGCAAAACCTTCGGTTGATGCAGCGCAATATAATATCGATATTAATCAAGTAAATAATGTTCAGATTATACGGATGTCAGCAGAAGACTTTAGTGATGCAATGGCTAAAAAACGTCAGTTTAGACGCTTAGAAGGTATCGATTTAGACAGTTACGATTGCAATACGATTTTTGTCGACCCACCACGTGCAGGAATTGATCCTGAAACATTGAAGCTGATCCAAGGTTATGAGCGGATTTTATATATCTCTTGTAACCCAGAAACACTCAATGACAATTTACAGACCTTAAGCCAAACCCACAAAATTTCTCGCTTCGCGTTATTTGACCAATTTCCTTATACCGACCATATGGAGTCGGGAGTATTGTTAGAACGCAAGTAACGCAAATTAACCAAACAGGGCGCTAATGATTAGCGCCCTGTTTGTTTCTGATGTGCTTAGAGTGAGTTTATATCGTAATCGTTTATGCTCGGTTATCCATTTTATGCTGCAAAGCTTCAGCACCAGTAGCAACCATACGCAGTTGTAACACTAATTGGTCAGCCAAAGCTCTTCGCTCGCTGCGTTTTGAATCTAACGCTGATGCTCCAGCATTAAAGACTAAAATAACTAAAGATTCAGCTTGAGCACGCGCAAGTAAAGGTGTGCGCTTAGCTTGTGCTTCAGTGTAATGAGCAAGCTCAGAAATAAAATGTTCAATTTCACGTTCAACTGCAGCTCTAAATGCAGCAGAGGTGCCAGAACGTTCATGTAACAATATTCGAAACACGTTTGGATTTGATTCCAATACTTCCATAAAAGTGTCAACAGAAATACGGATTACACTGCCACCAGCCTCAGCACGTTGACGACCTTTTCGCATCATTTGCCGTAAGGTTAATCCACCTTCATCAACCATGGTTAAGCCAAGTTCGTTCATATCTTTAAAATGACGATAGAATGATGTGGGGGCAATACCAGCTTCTCGCGCAACTTCACGTAAGCTTAAGCTGGAAAAACTTCGCTCAGCACTAAGTTGATTAAATGCTGCATCTACTAATGCACGGCGGGTTTTTTCCTTTTGTTGCGCTCTTACACCCATTTACTAATCCATTCAGTCAATATTAATTCAACGATAATACCGTTTTTAAAACAGAAACACAGCCCTGTTAAGCTTGACCATGACTAGCCGCCCAAGTTAAATTAGCGTACAATTGTACGCTCAACTTATTTAAACCTATTATTGGAACCCTATTAAATGAAAAAACCTCCAATCATTTGGCTTAATACCTTGTTATTTGCCATTACTTTCATCGGCGCTGCGGTATTAATCCCTTGGCGTGGTTTTACCCATGGCTTTGATGGCATTGAATGGATTGCATTTGTTGTTTTCGCTTACGCAAGTGGTCTATCGATTACTGCGGGTTACCACAGATTATGGTCACATAAAGCTTATAAAGCTCACCCATCCGTGCGATTTTTATATGCATTAGGTGGAGCATTAGCATTACAGAACAGCGCACTACATTGGTGTAGTGATCATCGTATTCATCATAAACATGTTGATAATAATGATAAAGACCCATACTCCGCTAAAATGGGATTCTGGTACAGCCACATAGGCTGGATGCTGCGCGAATACCAAGCCAGCCGTTACAGTGACTACAACAACGTACGTGATTTACAAAATGACCCTATCGTTATGTGGCAACACAAGCACTATTTAGCCTTAGTGATTTTAATGAATATTGTTTTACCTGCATTTATCGGCTGGTTGAATGGCGATATTTTATCAATGGTACTCATGGCAGGCTTATTGCGTCTGGTGGTAGTACATCACTGTACCTTCTTTATCAACTCATTGGCTCATATCTGGGGTAAACAACCATACACAGATAAAAATTCCGCTAAAGATAATGCTTTTCTAGCATTGCTGACATATGGCGAGGGCTATCACAACTTCCATCACATTTTTGAAAATGATTATCGTAATGGCATTAAGTGGTGGGACTATGATCCAACCAAATGGCTCATCAAACTAATGAGTTGGTTTGGTTTAGCAACCGATTTACGTAAAGTGTCGCAAGAGCGTATTGAAAGTGCACGTTTGCAAATGCAGTTGTTACAAGCACAAAATAAGGTCGCTCACTTACCAAACTGCGATGAAATTATAGAAAGTTTTCAAGCAGAGTATGAGCTGATGAAGCAACACTTAGTTGACTATTATCAAGCTAAAAAGAGCTTGTTAGAGGCGAAACGCAAGCAACTTACAGATCACAATCTGAAACAACAAGTACAATTATTGCGTAACCAATTTCTTGAACAACAACGTAATTGGAAAAGCCTAACAGCTGCTTATACGTCGTAAGTTTTTAACAATATACAAAAGGTCACGCATATGCGTGACCTTTTTTGTTTTGAGCAACTAAAATCGAACATAGTGTGTTAATTAAATTGCTGTGTCACCTGCTGTTGCAACACTTTACAATTGGTGAGACTGCCATCAACGGAAGGCGCAATACTTACCGAGACTTTAGACCAAAAACGTTTAGGTAAAGTAGTAAGCGCATGCCCGCCTTTATGGCTAAAATAAGATCCCCACAATCCAGTTAATGCTAACGGTATAACAGTAACGGGATCACGTTGTAATATTTTGTCTATACCAGGTCTAAACTCACCTATATCTCCATCTGGGGTTAACCTGCCCTCAGGGAAAATACACACCAACTCATCATTAGCCAGTGCTTGGTGTATCTGTTCAAACGCATTAAGGTATGTCGCTTCACACTTCTTAGGTGAACAAATCGGGATCACGCCTGCATGTCTAAAGACATACTTTAATAATGGGATCTCGCTAATCGACTTATCCATCACAAACCGGATTGGCCTTGTGGATGCGCCCATAATAATAAGAGCATCAACATAACTCACATGATTACTGACAATAATGCCAGCCCCCTGCAATGGAATATGCTCTCGCCCAGACACTCTCACCCGGTACATCACATGACTGAGTAAGTAACTAATAAAACGTTGGGTAAACTCAGGTACTTGTGAATACACATATAGCAGCACAATAAGGTTTAGTGCACCTATGAGTGTAAACAACTCAGGTATGCTCCAATTGAACACACTTAATAGCACCATAGATAATATGGCAGACCCCACCATAAAAAATGCATTGATAATATTATTTGCCGCAATCGCCTGAGCACATTCTTGCTTCTCTGCACGAGTTTGTATAAAAGCATACAAGGGCACAATAAACAAACCACCACTTAAACCAACCAGAAATAAATCAATCATCAACCGATAATGTTGGGCGTTAGCAATGAAGGCTTCAAAACTGTACACAAACCCCAATTCAACCGATGCAGTTGGAATGGCGCTAATCATATCAAAACTGAACACGCTCAGGCCCAAAACCCCAAACGGTAATAGTCCCAGCTCAACATGGCCAAAAGAGAAACGTTCACACACGAATGAACCAACGGCAATACCAATAGAAAAAAGCGCTAATAACAATGACACTACCGTGACATCTGCATGTAAATGCAATTTGGCAAAATTAGGAAACTGAGTCAGATAAGTCGCACCCAAAAACCAAAACCAACTAATGGCTAAAATGGCCATCCAAATTGAAGTGGTTTCACGAGCTTTATTGATGCAGCGCCACGTACCAGAAAACAGAGAGAAATTATTAGGGTTAAGCTCCCCTTGCGCGGGCAATGAAGGTATAGCACGACTAGCAAGATAACCTGCAACGGCTAATACGGTTACCGTTATGGCGGCCCAAACTAAACCATTTTCGTTTGACACTACGAGGCCGGCGCTTAACGTCCCAATGAGAATCGATAAGAAGGTACCCATTTCAACTAACGCATTACCTTTTACCAACTCTTGTTCACTAAGTGCTTGTGGTAGTAATGAATACTTTACTGGGCCAAAGTACGCCGACTGACTGCCAGTTAAAAACAGGAGTACTAACATAATCATGTAACTTTGGGTCACGATCGCAATCGCGGCGGTAGACATGATGATTAACTCTAACAGCTTTAATCGTCTTATCAGCTTTGCTTTATCCATATTATCGGCCACGATACCGGCATGGGCTGAAAACAGAAAAAACGGTAAAATAAATACCCCTGCCGCTAAGTTAACAAATAAATTAACATCAATTGGTAATGCACTTAATTGGCTGTAGGTCACCAATAACAGCAACACATTCTTATAAAAGTTATCATTTAACGCACCTAAACATAAGGTGGCAAAATAAGGGAAAAATCGTTTCGTTAGTAACATGTAAATTCCTTTTTAATGCTCATTCCTGCGATATAACTCTGTACATGACTGATGAGCATGTCCTGTAAACACGATTGCTCCTCAAATAATTTACCATCTAGTGCTAAAGATGTTAACCCATGAATAGCGCCCCACAATACTCTGCTCATCATTTCAATTTTTTGGCTGTCGGCCTCTGGAAAGTATTGTAATAATTGTGATTCAACTAGACCAAACAATGACTTTATTAAGCTTAAATGCGCAATTGGTAAAGGCTGATCATCGGGCATACTTAACTCAAATACTAAACGAAAACAACGCCGATTCTGCAAGGCAAACTCACTATAAATTGTCGCCATCTGCTGAATATTCAACAGTGGATTATCATTCATCTCCAACGATAACTTGTTGGCCAGCTGCGCTAATGTCTGCTCTGACACCGCTAATAATAGATAATGATAACTACCAAATATATTAATCAGTGTACTTGGTACATAGCCTATTAGACTGGCCACCTTCCTTAAACTCAACGTTTCAATATTGTCATGCTGCAGATGCATTACGACGGCTTCAATAGCCATAGTCTTTATTTGCTCATGAGTATGTTCTTTACGTCTTGCCAAAGTAATCACCTAACATCAGTTATCTTGATTGGAAGGTAAGTTAACAGCAAACAAAATAAAAAACAACGTTCACAATAATATTTTTATCCATTTTAAATGGTCGACTAAATTTGATAAACGGCTAAAAAACAAGATATTTGGGCCAATAGTGATTATAATTACCGCTCAATACGCCATCAAAGATCAACCAATATGTCTCAGCAAGCAATTAAACTTACCGAATATAGCCATGGCGCAGGCTGCGGCTGTAAGATTTCTCCTAAAGTGTTAAGTACCATTCTTGCATCACAACTCCCCGTCTTTACTGATTCTAATTTATTAGTTGGTAATCAAACTCGTGACGATGCTGCCGTTTATAAGCTTAACGAACAAACTGGCATTATCAGTACTACAGACTTCTTTATGCCTATTGTGGATGATCCGTTTACCTTTGGTCGAATTGCAGCCACTAATGCCATAAGCGACATATACGCTATGGGTGGTACTCCGATTATGGCAATTGCCATTTTAGGTTGGCCTATTAATATATTACCCGCAGAAATTGCCCAACAAGTTGTTGATGGTGGACGCCAAGCCTGTGCAGATGCAGGTATTATGCTGGCTGGCGGTCACAGTATTGATTCTCCAGAGCCGATTTTTGGTTTAGCTGTAACAGGACAAATTCCGCTTGAGCGAGTAAAGCAAAATAATACTGCTAAAGCAGGCGATCGTTTGTACCTCACTAAACCCATTGGTATTGGCATTCTGACTACCGCACAAAAACAGAAAAAACTTCGAGAGGAAGACAGTCAAATTGCACCTGATGCTATGTGTCAGCTCAATATGATAGGGGTTGATATCGCTAAAATAGATGGTGTTAACGCGCTAACTGACGTAACAGGATTTGGACTTGCTGGCCACTTGATTGAAGTCTGCCAAGGCGCACAACTTAAAGCTAACTTAGTGTTATCCAAAGTCCCTCTTCTTGCTAAAGTCAGTGACTACCTTGCATTAGGTTGTATACCAGGCGGGACCCATCGTAATTTTGACAGTTACAGTGAGTATTTACCGCCCTTAACTGATCATCAAAAAGCCATTATCTGCGATCCACAGACTAGTGGCGGGTTATTAGTTAGTGTCAGTGCAGAGGCTGAACATGAACTGACACAATTATTAGAAACCAATGGCATTGAAGCGATTTGTATCGGCATGCTCAATACCTATGAACCTCATACTAGCGGACACAATATCCTTGTGGAATTAAGCTAATGAGCATGGTCATCCCCAGCTCAGAATATGGCAGACTTTTATTAGAAAATCGTTCATTAATCGACGTACGTGCACCCATTGAATTTACTAAAGGAGCCTTTAGTCACTCGATTAATTTACCATTAATGCAAGATAGTGAGCGCGAAAAAGTCGGTACTTGCTATAAAAAGCATGGCCAAGATGCTGCTATCGCATTAGGTCATGAGTTGGTAAAAGGTAATGTTAAGCAACAGCGTATAGATGCTTGGCTCACTCAGTTGACACAACACCCGGACAGTTATTTATATTGTTTTCGTGGTGGCTTACGCTCAAAATTATCCCAGCAATGGATTAAAGAATCTGGCATGCATATCCCTTATATTGAAGGGGGTTATAAAGCCATGCGTACTTTTTTAATTAATACTATTGAGCAAGCACCCAGTCACTCTAAAGTACTTATCTTGAGCGGCATAACCGGCAGTGGTAAAACGGAAGTGATTAATCAACGAGATGAGTCGGTCGATCTTGAAGGTATTGCTAATCATAGAGGATCGAGCTTTGGTAAGAATATCGACCCTCAACCCAGCCAAATTAACTTTGAAAATACCTTAGCAGTGGCACTACTCTCGCATCAACAACAGCATCATCGTCATTTATTATTAGAAGATGAAAGTATTCTGATTGGTCGCTCTGCACTACCACACAGTTTTTACCATGCCATGCAACAAGCTGATATTATTTTGCTTGATGAGCCATTAGACGCACGTTTGCCGCGTTTACTCCACGACTATGTAGAAAGTAAACTCGCTGATTACGTATCTCTTTTAGGTGAACAAGCTGGTTTCGATGCATTTAAAGCTTATTTGACTCGAAGCTTATTAGGGATCCGTAAACGTTTAGGTGGTAAACAACATCAAGAATTACAGATCTTGGTTGACGATGCACTTAATATGCAACAAAACCAAAATGATACCTGTAAACATTTAGACTGGATAAGCCTGTTACTCGATATTTATTATGATCCTATGTATCTGTATCAACTTGAAAGATAACTCTGTCGCGTTTCTTTTCAAGTTGATACA
>NZ_JACJER010000148.1:0-9943 GCF_014164185.1 Shewanella sp. SG44-6
ACCCGCATAAGTAGGGCCGCCAAACTGATCAGCAACTACACCTAAAGACTCTCTCGTTTTAGCAAGGCGTAGCATGGTTTTAACAAAGTTATTACCGTGCTCACCAAATACCCATGCTGTTCTCAATATAATATGTTTAGGACAAGCCTGTGCAACCGCTTGTTCACCTGCTAACTTACTACGACCGTACTCACCTTGAGGAGCGGTTACATCTGACTCTGTATAGCTCTCAGTGCTAACGCCATCGAAAACATAATCGGTCGAAATATGAATGATAACGGCATTGATTTTATTTGCCGCATGCGCAAGATTACATGGACCGTCTCTGTTGATAGTATTGGCTAAATCACATTCTTGTTCAGCTTTATCTACAGCCGTATAAGCTGCTGCATTGATGATTATATTAGGCTGAAACTCGCTAACTATTTTGTCGACTTGAATTTCATCGGTGATATCAAGCTCTTCACGGCCTAATGCTAAAAAGGTTAGCTCAGTCTGTGCTTCGAGAAGATCGACTAAACATCTACCAACCTGGCCATTCTTACCCGCGATTAATATTTTCATACTTAAGCCCCGTTAGCTAAACGATCCAAGTATTGACCATAGTTATTTTTCATCATTGGTTTGGCCAATTCAGCGAGTTGTTCTGAGCTTAACCAACCATTACGCCACGCTATCTCTTCAAGGCACGCAACTTTTAGACCTTGTACATGCTCTATGGTTTGTACAAAAGAAGACGCTTCATGCAAACTTTCGTGCGTACCAGTGTCTAACCAGGCAAAACCACGACCGAGCAGCTCAACATTCAAGTTACCTTGGTCTAAATACATTTCATTCAAGGTGGTAATTTCTAACTCGCCGCGATGTGACGGCTTAACTCGCTTTGCCATTTCGACAACACTGTTGTCGTAGAAATATAAACCTGTGACAGCATAATTTGATTTTGGCTTACTTGGTTTTTCTTCTATCGATATGGCTTTCATGTCGTTATCGAACTCAACCACACCAAAACGTTCAGGGTCTTTTACTTGATAACCAAATACTGTGGCACCGTTTTCTCTATTCGCTGCATTCTTTAATGTTTTACTAAAGGATTGACCATAGAAAATATTATCACCCAATACTAAACACACACTGTCTTTACCGATAAATGCTTCACCGATCAAAAATGCTTGCGCGAGGCCATCCGGTGAAGGTTGTACTGCATAGGTTAGATTGACCCCAAAATCAGAACCATCACCTAATAAACGCTTAAAACCTTCATTGTCTTCTGGCGTGGTAATAACCAATATGTCTCTAATGCCTGCAAGCATTAATGTTGACAGTGGGTAGTAGATCATTGGCTTGTCGTATACTGGCAATAACTGTTTTGATACACCTCTTGTGAGTGGGTATAAACGTGTTCCTGAACCGCCTGCTAAAATAATTCCTTTCATAAAACCTCAAACGTTATACGTTAAACATGTCAAATATTAGAAAATGCGGGATTAAGCATTAATGCCTAATCGCTCACGTTGGTAGCTACCATCTTGCACATGTTGACACCATGTCTGATTAGTCAGATACCATTCGATGGTTTTACGTAGACCCGTTTCAAATGTTTCTTCTGGCTGCCAGTTAAGCTCTTTGCTCATTTTACTCGAGTCGATCGCATAACGACGGTCATGACCTGGGCGGTCTGTGACATAAGTGATTTGTTCAGCGTATAAGGTGTCTTTTGGCACTAGGGCATCTAAAATACTGCAAATGGTATTAACCACTTCAATATTTTGCTTCTCGTTGTGACCGCCGATATTATATGTTTCACCGACTTTACCGGTCGTCACCACCTTATAGAGCGCACGAGCATGGTCTTCTACATAGAGCCAATCACGAATTTGATCACCTTTGCCGTAGATTGGAAGTGACTTGCCTTCTAACGCATTTAGGATCACTAATGGGATTAACTTCTCAGGAAAATGATATGGACCGTAGTTGTTAGAGCAGTTAGTCACAATGGTGGGTAAACCATATGTGCGTAACCACGATCTCACTAGATGGTCACTTGATGCTTTAGATGCTGAATAAGGACTGCTTGGTGCATAAGCTGTTTCTTCGGTAAATAATGGCAGCGCTTCATTACAACTTTGGTCCTCTTGTTCATCAGGATGAGGTAAATCACCGTACACTTCATCTGTAGAGATGTGATGAAAGCGAAATGCCTTCTTCGCATCAGTAGATAAAGTATTCCAATACTCTCTGGTCGCTTCTAGCAAGGTGTAAGTACCAACTATGTTAGTTTGAATAAAGTCAGATGGTCCGGTAATTGAACGGTCAACGTGAGATTCAGCCGCGAGGTGCATCACTGCATCAGGTTGGTATTGCTTAAAGACGCGGTCTAATTCAGCACGATCACAAATATCTACTTGCTCGAAAACATATCTGTCACTCGACTCGATACTGACCAATGATTCAAGGTTACCGGCATAGGTCAATTTATCAACATTAATGACACTATCTTGTGTATTATTGATGATATGACGAACAACTGCAGAGCCAATAAAGCCTGCACCACCTGTGACTAAAATGTTCATATTTTTCATATTACCTTAAAAAATTTTGAATGTTGATGAACTAATAAATAAACTAATTATTATTTATTAGTTCAAAATAAAAAACTAACAACCAATAAAAACCCTTGAATTAATAGAACACTTTATAACAACCATTTTAAAAGCCATAATCGATAAAATAGTCAACATAAGTCCTAATATTGAAAATAATGCATAGGACTGAATTTTTTCACCGTAGGCAAGGTTAATTAAAACCAACCGATACATATGAACCAAATAAATAAAAACAATAGCTAACCCGCGAAACCAATTAATACTTTGTAAATACTCTGGCTGCTTAAAGTTCTCCCGCCCTATAATCAAAAACACAGTGTCAATCCTGACAAAACAAATCACGTGTATATACTTTTGCCGATACATCAGTGAGTTCTTCTGCCATGCGATTAGACACAATCACGTCCGCATGGGTTTTAAACTGTTCAAGGTCACGATATATTTTTGAATTAAAGAATTCATCTTGCTCCATAACTGGCTCAAAAATGATCACTTCAACGCCTTTGGCTTTTATGCGTTTCATGATCCCTTGAATACTCGATGATCTGAAGTTGTCAGAGCCGGACTTCATAATTAGGCGGTAAATACCAACAACTTTAGGGTTACGCTTTAAAATTGATTCGGCAATAAAGTCTTTACGGGTGGTATTTGAATCAACAATTGCGCCAATTAAATTATTAGGAACATCAGCATAGTTTGCACGTAATTGCTTTGTGTCTTTTGGTAAACAATATCCACCATAACCGAATGAAGGATTATTATAGTGATTGCCTATTCGTGGGTCCAAGCAGACGCCATCGATAATTTGTTTACTGTCGAGGCCGTGTGCTTCTGCATAAGTGTCTAACTCATTAAAGTAAGCAACTCGTAATGCTAGGTAGGTATTTGAAAACAACTTAACAGCTTCAGCTTCGGTTGAGTGAGTAAACAAAACCTCGATGTCTTGTTTAATTGCCCCCTGCACTAGCAAGTTAGCAAAGAGTTGAGCGCGCTCACTTTGTTCGCCAACAATAATCCGTGATGGATACAAGTTGTCGTGTAGTGCTTTGCCTTCGCGTAAAAATTCTGGTGAAAAGATAATATTGTCACAAGAAAATTCTTGTTTGATACGTTCGGTATAGCCCACTGGCACAGTCGACTTGATGATCATCACCGCACTCGGGTTTATAATGATTACATCTCTTATGACTGACTCTACCGATGAGGTATTAAAATAGTTTGTCACTGGATCATAATCTGTGGGTGTTGCGATAATGACAAAATTTGCATCTTTATATGCTGATACTTTATCTAATGTAGCAGTAAAATTTAGCTTTTTATTGGCTAGAAAATCTTCGATTTCTGTATCGGAAATTGGTGAGATTTTGTCGTTAAGCAAGGCAATTTTTTGTTCTATTATGTCTACCGCGACAACCTGATTGTGTTGTGCCAATAGCATAGCGTTAGATAAACCGACATAACCTGTACCTGCAATCGCTATTTTCATTTAGATAAACTTCCTGGTGATCTTGAATAATTTTTTATTGGTGGCTTTTTAAGCCTTCATATATGTTTGCAGTGATTAGTCAGGAGAGTGCTATAGCAAACATCTACAGCTGGATTCCCAATAACAGATCTTGGGAATGACGGCGTTTATGGATCTAATAATGACAACGTTTGTGAATCTAGTAATGATGGTCTTTATAAATCTACTAATAACGGTGTTTATAAATCTTGTAGTGATACTGTTAATTAATCTAACGAGATACTATTTATGGCTCATTATCGAGTGAGACACCGCTTATATGGCGAAACTTATACTATTGATTAATAAGATTATATTTTATCTTATCAATCTCAATAGGCAGATTTTTAGCTAAAAAAGACACGCTACCGCCACTAGATTACAGCTTCCAGATTGCTATGACGCGTTTCAAATTGTCTGTTTTTTGAGGTTTAACGCTTCAGAACGAAGCAGTAGAAGGTCCCTTGGTAGATGCTTTTTAGAGCACTACTAACTGATTTTTAACTTAAGTACTTAGTTATTATTAAGTAAAATCAGTTTTACCCTATCTAACATGTAGTTAGCATAAAACCACTAACCCGAAGTGATAGGCTGGGATGTAGCGGAAAATAGTAATGATATGAGTTCACGTTGGAAATAAGCTAACGAAGCAAAATCTTCTGATTTTAAGCTCAACAATAGTTATTTGTGGCCTCATGCCTTATTTACAATTCCTTCTCTACTATTCGTTTTATCTTCGTTCCTCTTATTCGCCGGGGATTATAATGTATACCGTAAGTTAATGACAGTTTTTTGACTAATTTAATTAAACGTCATTTTTTGGTCAACTTGTGCATTCTTTACCCGTATTTTTCGTCAATAGCTGCTTTTTACTGCATCTTCTTTACTGGCATCGTTTCAAACTAATCTGTGTTTACTTGCAACATGATGTTAATGCTTATTAGCAACATTCTTAACTAGCCTACAAATTTATGACGCACCATTTACCCGCACAACCCAATAATTCGCACCTTTTTAGTGCAATGCAACGTCATAGTCTGACACTCTGCTGAGGCGGTATAAGTGAAACCCTTTATCACCTACATAACTAGTAAAACTAAAACTAGAGCACTGTTTAATAAACATTAAATATCATTATTAATTTTATTACTCTATGTTGACTATCGAAATGACTAGGTTTGTTAGCCGCTTAATTAGACTGTTTAGTACAACATTTATGTTGAAATAGCCCTTTTCACCCCTCGGGTTAATCAAGTTACGTGCCAACAAATTGACACGGTCAAAAAAACCATCTGCCTAATTGCTTTTTGGTTAAAAATAAGACTAAATGCACTTGTTGAATTTTTACGCTATGCTGATGCAGTTTTCTGGACGCGGTATATTAATTTATGCAATTCGTCATTTTATTGTCGTTTTAACACCAACTAGATTATGATGTGCATAATTATTACTGCCATTTATGTATCTTTATTACACTTAGCTAAATTTGCTCACATGATTAGTAGGAATTAACGTATTAAGTTTGCTGTGTTTGGCATGGATAAATATCGCCATTGGCTAGTAATGTCTGTGGTGTTTTCTGCTGTGTGCTGGGCAACCATCAGTGACGATTTGTTTACCGACGATTTCTTTAAACAAATTCAACAACGTTATGGTGAAGACAGGCTAGAAGATTTTAGTGATTGGCGAGATACCATCGCTGAAGGAAGTACGCTTAGTGACATGGATCGTTTACATTTAGCCAACCAGTTTGCTAACAGGCGTATCCGTTTTGTAAGCGATAATGATCATTGGCAAAAAAGTGATTATTGGGCGACGCCACTTGAATCATTAGGCAGTAAAGGTGGAGATTGTGAAGACTTTGCCATCTTTAAGTATTTTACATTAAAGGCCATGGGGATTGATGAAAGTAAGATGCGCTTGATGTATGTGCGTGCTTTATTGATAAATGAACCCCACATGGTGTTAATTTACTTTGAAAACCCAAAGGCAATGCCCTTGGTGTTAGATAACTTAAAAACACAAATTTTACCTGCTAGCCAACGCCGAGATTTAAAGCCTGTTTATTCATTTAATGGCCAAGGATTGTGGTTAGCAAAAGCGCAAGGGTTAGGCAGTAATAAGCCCACTAGCGGTGGCACTAAAAATTGGACTGATTTAATCAATCGAATTGAAAATGGCGAATAATCGTTACAAAGGATCTGGAGCAAACCATGTTTTCTAAAGGAATGTCGTTACGAGTACAGTTGTATCTCCTAATAGGCTGTTTATCGATTTTTAGCTTTGGCGCTGCGTTATACAATAACGTATCGAATATGCGTGGCTATTTAAATGAGCAGTTGGCATCTCATGCACAAGGTGCTGCACACAGTTTAGGATTATCGATATCACCTTATATGGATGAAGAAGGCCTGGTAATTGCAGAAACAATGACCAATGCTATTTTCGATTCAGGCTATTATCAACACATTACATTTACCGATCTTGATGGCAAAGTATTATTTGAACGCACCAACCCTCAAGGTAACTTTGCCGTACCAGAATGGTTTATCAGTTGGTTTACGTTGCATCCTCCTGTAATGACCAGTGAAGTGAGTGACGGCTGGCGTATTGCCGGTAAACTGGAAGTGCAATCGCATGCGGGTACGTCATATAAAAGTTTATGGGATCATGCGGTTAGCAATTTAACTTCAACGTTATTTCAACTTGTTATAGCCTTATTATGTGCTTACTTCATTTTAAAGTCGGTGTTAACCCCTCTTAATAGTATTGAGAAGCAAGCTGAGTCGGTGATTCAAAAACGCTTTGAGCTTAATCCTATTAAGCCCTTTACCACTGAATTACGTACTTTAGTTAATGCGATTAATCGTATGATTGAGAATATTCAGCGATCATTTAACGAACAAACTCAATTGGCAGAAACCTTGTCGCGTGATGTTTACATTGACTCGCACACTGGGTTGCCAAATCGCCGAGCATTGTTAAAAAAGTTTGAGTCAATTCAAGCTGAATATGAACAACACGGAAACCGCTTTTATTTAGGCTTGCTGTCGATGACCTCTTTAAAGCAGGTGAATGACGATGAAGGTTATGGCAGTGGTGATGACTATATTTTATCTGGAGCACAGCTTTTTAGTAAGCAGATAAACAGTTTACAAGAGTCGACCTTATACCGTATTTCTGGGTCTGAATTTGCTTTTTTGAGTTCACTTACTGAAGATGAAGCCAAAGAAGTCGATGAGCACATTGCTGAGAGTATTTTGATTGAAAGCTCATCACGTTTTGGTAATGGCTTTGCAAAACATAGCCTCACCCGCGTAAACCATCAAGAAGACTTTGCTGATGTCGTTATGCGTTTAGATAATCAGCTTGTTCATAATCAATATGCAGATAAGGCCAAGGGGCTCGTTTCTGCTCAGGGGATGCAAAAGAATCATTCGCGTGAAGAATGGGTTGGAATTTTGACTCAGTTTACTGAGTATTTCAAAAACGAAATTAACCACTCTAGCAGCAAAGATTTTGCCATTAAGTGTATTCCGTTAGATAAATTATTCGATTTAATGCTCCAGCCTGTAGTGGATGATAATCAATCAATTTTATATGTTGAGTCGTTTGTTCGCTTTAAAATAGCGGGAGAAAATTTATCGACTTTAGACGTGTTTGCCATGGCTGAAAGATTGGGCTTGTTGCAAGATCTTGAACAAGCTGTTGTGTGTTTTATTTTTTATAAGCTGCAACACATTGAACACACGCGTGTGGCGATTAACATTAGCAACCGTGCGCTGCATAACCCAGTGTTTACCGATTGGTTGTTTGATTTATACCAAAAATTGCATAGAACCCTTCCACCACTTTTGTATGAATTTAACGAGTCTGGTGCAATGCTTTCGCTTGAATCGACAGAGAAGTTTATTAGCCGAGCGAAACAATTAGATATTGATATTGCCATTGAACGTTTTGGCTCTAGCTTGAGTTCATTTTGCTACATCAGAAACTTAAACATTGATTACATTAAGATTGATCCTAGTTATGTGCGTGACATAGCTGAATCTGACACACGCTTTTTTGTTCAAACGGTGATTCAAATTTGTCATGGTATTGGCATTAAAATCATCGCACCACAGGTAGAATCGGTCGTTATAGGTGAACATTTTTCACTCATGAATATCGATGGTTTACAAGGTAATGGATTGTATGCTGTGCGAAATTTCAGTACAATTATCCCCGCTAACGCAACAAGTACATGGATCAGTGCATTGCAACTGAATAACTTTAGTCATTCAACAAATATCGAGGCAGAATAAATAATGCGCAAAAATAAATTAACCCTGTTATTGGTTTCAGCATTATTGACTTCGGGCATGTCTGCCGGCGTTATGGCTGAAGATACTTTAACCGCTAGTACTCAAAATACTCCAGTTTCAGATGCTGCTACACAATTAGCTAATTCTCTTGTTGCCGCTAATGGCGATGAAGCATTGATAATCGAAGCATTAAATTCTGCTGTTGCTGCAGGTTTGAGCTCTGATGACATCTTAGCGATTGCGATTGCTAATGGGATTGACCCTGCTATTGTTGCAGCCAATCTTCAAGGTGCACAAACTGCCGGCGGCGGTGCATTTGGTGCAGCTCCAGCTCCAGGTGGTCCAGGCTTCGGTGGCGGCTCAGGCGGCGGCGCTGGAACAATATCTAGCAACTAATTTTTTAACGCAGTTTCGTTTTAATACAGTTTACATAACTACAAAACGAATTTGCTTTAAAACAAAAAACAGCGTAATTTGCGCTGTTTTTTTATGCCTAAAATTCAATATATTCTTTAGCCGCCACACAGAATCATTATCCAATCGTCATTCCCGAGATCTGTTATTGGGGATCCAGCTGTTGATTAGATTTGGGTTCCTAGGTTCTAGGTTTCGCCCCACCCGCTCGTCATCCCTGAGATCTGTTATCAGTGATCGAGGTGTTGCTGTTGACCTTGTGTAAAAGCAAAAATCTACACCTGGATTCCGGCTCAAAAACATACCGGAATGACGGAGTAGTGGGAGTTTAGCATCATCGCCGTCATCCTCGAATACTTTTATCGGGGATCCAGCTGTTGCTTAGATTTGGGTTCCTAGGTTCTGGTTGTTGCCCTACCCGCACGTCATCCCTGAGTGCTTGTATCAGGGATCCAGGTGTTTCTGTTGACCTTGTGTAAAAGCAAAAAGCGAACACCTGGATTCCGGCTTAAAAACATTGCCGGAATGACGGAATAGAGGGAATTTAGCCTCATCGCCGTCATCCTCGAATGCTTTTATCGGGGATCCATTCTTTGCCTTGTTGATGATAAAAGCTGATTGATTTATATTTCGAGATCATCCCAACGTGGATTAAACTTCTCAATTAATTGAATTTTCCATTCTCTCTTCCACTTTTTAAGCTGTTTCTCTCTTGTTATAGCATTATAAATATCATCAAAAACTTCGTAGTAGACTAATAAATTAATTGAATATTTTTTAGTAAAGCCATCAGACAAGCCATTTTTATGCTCCCAATTTCGTCTGATTAAATCAGACGTCACTCCAATATAGAGTGTGCCATTAGGCCGATTAGCCATGATGTAAATATATGATTGCTTATCCATAAGCGTGTACCTGACTAAATGATAAATAAAATATAGCATCTAGTTAGATGGGTGCCTGTAAAAGCTACAAACTGGATTCCGGCTTAAAAGCATTACCGGAATAATGAGATGGACCCACCCTTCTAATCGGCTTCATAGTGAGCAATGATAAGTTTGTACACTTTATCAACAAAGGGCGGGTCCGAATATGAAGATTACAACAATTGGTTT
>NZ_JACJER010000149.1:0-9818 GCF_014164185.1 Shewanella sp. SG44-6
CTAATTTCTGCAATGATTTTTACCAATGCCTTGGTGATCATATCAACTCAATTTTTACTATTAAAATTAATGGCCGGCTCCAGTTTAATTCATCGGATCCAGTTCGGATTGATCCTGTTGATGTGCTCACAAGTGTGGTTAGCATATAACCCGATTGATTTATTTTGGGGCTGGATTGGCGCCATTATTATCATGAGTTTAGCTGAAACCATTTTGTTCCCTACGATGAATGTGCATATTGATCGACTTGCGCCTAAACATTTGCGAGGAGCCTACTTTGGTGCGGCATCATTTTATGAAATTGGTTTCGCGTTTGCGCCATTGGGCGGCGGGATTATTCTGGATCATCTTGGAGGATATTGGTTATTTATTATCGGTGCCATCTTGTCGCTAGTAGTGATTTATTTATACAGTATTTTGGATAAGCTACCGAGGCCTAATTTTGCTGCAATAGAGTTGAGCTAAAGGTCAAGCTCTTTGATGGTCAGTTACCATTAAGGCTTTTTCACTATAGTAAGTGGCGCTATTTTGCTATTGTTTTGCGTAATCTGATGTGGATGAGTTAACTTTTATTGTATTGAGGGAAGGGCGTATTTTATGGCTGTAACACAGATTAGTGAATTTATATCCTCTTTAACTGAGCGAGCGGAGACCGTGAGCTTTGAAGAGTCTATGGCATTGATCGATAGCCATTATGATTTTAGTCCAAGTGCATTTAAAAATGGTGATCTGCTCAATGAGGCAGGGCAGAATTCAGGTTCTTGTAAGATCTTGGCATTTGGACAAATTCATCAATTATCTAAGCCGCAAACCTTGGCAATGTTCGGCCAACATTATCGAGATGTTTTGGCCACGCCACAGGGCTCTGATCATCAAAATATCCGTCAGTTTTTACAACATGGTTGGCAAGGAGTGTTGTTTTCACAGTTGGCATTGGAACTGAAGTCATAGCCGTATAGAAACATGCTATCGATTAATGTCGACAACAGCGTGCAATAGCACTACATTTGCAGCCACATCAACCGTATCATTAAAAGTATTTGGTTTTAACGGTAAGGCATATCGTTGGTTAAGCATGTTTACTAGCGCCTATTTGATCGCAAAGGAATCAATTTTATGAATCGTTATATATTACCTCTTATTGTGTTAAGTACCTTAACGGTGCTTTCAGTCAGCCACAGTGTTGCTAAAGATCATGATTCGCATGAGCATAGCCATAAGCAAAAATCTGAAAAACACGACAAAAAACATCATAAGAAACATGATAATGATAGCAATAATTACCAGACTTATTTTAGTAATGACCGTCAGGTAATTATTAATAATTACTATTATACCAGCCGTGATGCCAAGCATTGTCCACCAGGGTTAGCCAAGAAACACAATCGCTGCGAACCACCGGGCAGTGTTAAACAATGGCGTAAAGGCCAAGCGCTGCCTGCGGATGTTGTTTACTATGATGTGCCTTCTGCGCTAACCGTCCAGCTAGGACGGACACCTGAAGGACAGAAAATTGTTCGTGTGGGGACTGATTTACTATTGATCAGTGTCGGTACTGGTATGGTGATAGATGCAATACAAGATCTTAATGATGTGTTGTAGGGAGTTGCTATAACACTTGATTAGGATAAAGCTATTACAAGGCTTTTAGTGCCTTGCTTAATACACGGGTTTATCCCAAAAAATGTTAATGTTTATCGCCTCCCCGCCCAAGCCAACTGTTATCTGCATTGCAATAAAAAGCCGACCCCAGGTCGGCTTTTGTTTAAGCTGATATGTTACACATGTTTAATCATGTTCGAATATCACTTCCTTTAAATCACTGATCGTATTCAAGGTTAAATCGCCTGGTTGAGGACTCCAAGTCACTCGCAGGTAGTTAGCTAAGTCTCTTAGCTGCTCATCGGTAAATTTATCAGCATAGCCTGGCATGGCATAAAAGCTGGTGGTAGTGTTGTAATGTTGGCTTTTAATTCCCTTTAACATCACCGCGACTATGTTGTGGGGGCTGGCTTTATCTAAAGTGGCATTTCCTGCCATGGCAGGGGCCACATTAGGTCGACCTTCACCACTTTGACCATGACAACCGGCGCAATATCCCATGTAGAGATCATACCCAGGTAATTTACGCTGATGGCCGTTAAAGGTGAGCGCTTTCGCGGCTATCTTCTTATCGGTATCGAGTAAGTAACTGCTTACTGCGAACATATCATCGTCAGTTAAGTGGCTAAAGCTGTGGTACACCACAGGATACATGCCACCAAATACTGTGCCTTTTCGAGAATACCCCTCAGTAAACAGTGACTTTAAATCATCATGAGTCCAGTTTTGGCGATTCAGTTCGGCTGGAGTAATATTCGATGCTTCAAGCCCTTCGATAATTGCACCTTGAAAGTGTTTGTCTTGCTCCATGGCAAATAAGCTGTCTCTTGGAGTATGACATTCAGCACAATGGCCCAAAGCATTGACTAAATAGTTACCGCGGTTCCAACGTTCACTCTTATCTTTCTTAGGGGTAAACTTTTTTGCATCATGGGCGACTAAATTCCATGCCTTAAGGCCAAAGCGGACGTTAAAAGGGAAGTAGACATCATTGTCGAGATTAGCTTGTTTAATGGGTTTGGTGTCCATCAAATAAGCATAAATCGCTTGGGTATCTTCATCGGTTAACAGGCTGTAAGACGTATAAGGCATCGCAGGATATAGATTACCGTTTATGCCGACACCATGATGCATAGCATCAAAAAAATCTTCGTAGCTGTATTTACCGATACCTGTTTCTTTGTCTGAGGTGATATTGGTTGAGTACACAGCGCCAAATGGCGTTTCGAACGGTAAACCACCGGCTAATTCGCGGCCACCCACTGCGGTATGGCAAGCCACACAGTCACCTATCTTCATCAGATAAGCACCGCGTTCGATGTCACCACTATTATTGACATGCTCATCGGCCGCGCTACAAGAACTGGCGAACACGCTTAGACCTATGGTCAATAATAAATTTTGACTTAGTTTACCAACCTTTATAAGGCGGGCGGTATATTGTTGGTCGCATGGTTTCATGAGAGTGTTAACCCCTTTGTTTTGAGGATTAAATCTTTCATCGCCGCATAGTATTTAACGTAGCCAGTACAGCGACATACGTGCTCAGCTAAAGCCTCTTCTATCACTTGCTCCACTTTATCTTTGGCGATAGGTTTACGTTCAAGTCGTTCTATCAGTGCCGTCGATTCATTAACAAATCCTGATGTACACCAACCGCATTGAAACGAGAAATGTTCCAAGAAAGTTTGTTGTACTGGGCTCAGTGTAGTGATTTCGCCTTGAGCATTTTGCTTGGCATGGCCTTCAATGGTACGAATACGTTTGCCATTAAACCGCTCGACGCCGTTGATACAAGTGCGGACAACTTCACTCATGCCTTGGTCGTCATCGACGATGACAGTGCAGGCATGACAGACGCCAACGCCGCAACCAAACTTAGTGCCAGTGAGATTTAAATACTCATGTAAAAATTCAATCATCATGGTGCCATCGCCGACATCAATCGGGCCAACAGCTTGGTTATTTATGGTTAACTTTATTGACTGGCTCATGCCATGGCCTCCTTGATTTTTTTCGCTGTCATAGGCAGATCGTAAAAGCGCACTTGAGTCGCCTGATAAACAGCTTCAACCAGTGCGGAAACGACAGGTATCATCACCACTTCGGCAATACCACGGCTTGGATCTGTTTCAGACAATTGCGGTAAAATAGTATGTCGCTGACTCCAAACGCCAACATGCCTTGCTAGCGGTACCTTATAGCGATTGAGGTTCCACGTACCGTTACCCGCTCCTGCTTCAAATGGCGGTAATTCTTCATGTAGAGCATGGCCAATTCCCATGGCAAGACCGCCTTGAATTTGCCCCTCAACTAATTCGTTCACAATCACTTTACCGGCTTCTAACCAAGTGTGAGAACTCAGTAATGTGACTTCACCATTGCCTTCATTTACTGCCACTTCGACTAAGGTTGCGCACGGAGCATAATAAGTCACCATGGCATTATTCAGCTCAGCTTTGGGGTAGCGCATAGCTTGACGATCGATTAAGTGATAACCGTTAGAGTTCATGCGAGCGATACGAGCAGCGCTGCCATGATATTTATCACCTTTTCCGTATTGCAATGCTAAAGCATCTAGCGCGATACGCTCCTTGGTTCCGAAAATCTCAAAATCCGCTTCGGCCCACGCCCAGCGGTTAAAGGCATGACCCATTACGCCAACCACTAAGCCCAAATCATGGGCGCGTTTAGCCAAGATATCGATTGAAAGCGGAGGGAAGCCCAATGCAGTTAGCTTGCCGCCAGTCCAACGGCCATCGCGGGGGTCATTGAGATTGGTTGCGCCCATTGGCGTATTGAAATACAACTCGTTCCAAATAGACACGGCTGCGGGCCACAGTCCGTGACGATAAATAATATCGGCGGCAATACGGGTAACATGGCTTTGATAATACGCCGACATCGATGCCGATGATGCCATGGCTTTAACCGGTGTCCAGCGAGGGTTAGCGGCCATTTCATCTTGGCGTTGTTGTGAAATAATATAAGGATTGTCGGTTTGTACTAATTGCATCGCATCCCAAATATCGATTTCGGCCAGTTTCACCTCATCGGCAAAATTCCCTAGCGATTCACTCACCACTACAGCTTGAGAGGTTTGCGTGCCAGTACCCATTTCGATAAAGCCAATATCCAAGCTTATTTTACCGTCTTTAGACAATTGAATCGCAGCGCTGGGAGCCGCGGCGCCTGTACCATAGTCTTTAGTGGCAATACCAAAACCAACGCCATAGCGCATGCCAGGGTGTTTCGCTTCATAGTCTTTTTTATTGATTACGCGTTGTTGCCACACGGTATCTTGTTCGGCCATGTCGAGCATTTCACGATAGCGCAGGGTGCCATTAGGTATTGCACCTTGGGTATTACGTTGCCCCGAAACCATCACATTAGCCGCTCGTAACTTAAACGGATCGACCTCTAGCTCAGCTGATATCTCATGGATCATACTTTCCATTGCGGTCATCGATTGCAATGTGCCATAACCCCGCATCGAACCCGCATCAGGATTACGCGATGCATAAGCGGTGGCGACAATGTCATTACGCGGGGTGTAGTAAATGCTTTGCATTGCTGTCGCGCCAACCGAGGTTACGGATGGGCTGAAGTTTTCACGTCCACCGCCATCAACCGTCATCTGTGAAGTTAATGCTTGAATTTTTAGGGTCGCTTTATCGACAGCTAAGCGGCTTTTCATGGTAAACGGATGGCGCTTTAGACCTGATTGAAATTGCTCAAATCTGTCGTTGGCTACACTTACTGGCCCCTTGGCATAAATGGTTGCCAGTACACCATAGTAAGGAAATATCGAATGATCTTTCGCGCCAAAACCGCCACCAATATAAGGCGAGTGCACCACGAGATTATTCACTTTACCCGCTAATGGCCCCGACGACAGCATGTGCACGGCCATCTCTTGGAAGTCTTGTGGCGATTGTGCAGTAATCACGGTATGGAATGTTTGGCTATTGGCATCAAACCAACCATTGAAGGCCTCTGGTTCCATCATCATAGGATCGATGATTTGAGTGCGATATTCCCGCTCTAATACTTGCCATTGCTGACTCGTTTTAGCACTTTCAATTTGTTTATCTATTTCGCCAGCATAAAAAAGACCGCGCTCAGACACTGAGCCTTGGGCATTTGCATCACCTGACCATTCGGGTTTGTAGTTTTTAATATTGGGAAAAAACAATCCATCGTGCAGTGGGCTGTATGTATCCTCACTGGCACCATCTTCTCCTTCTACCCGAATAATACGCCAATTGGCATAAGGGTTTTTAGTCTCGGATACAAAAGGTGTTTCTTCACCATAGCGCAACAAAGCCTTGTCAAATTGCAGTAAAGATTTAGCTTGTTTAAAGGCATGAAAACTGTCGAATAATAAAATCGCTACTGCATGCCCCAGATAATCTGCGGTCTGTCCCTCGGCCAGCAACATATTATCACCGTAAAAGTCAGGCAACTTAACCTTGTCGCGGGCAAGATCTGCCGCAGTGATCACCTTGTAGGGTTTAGCCGAAGCGGGGAGATGGTCGAGCGAGAAGCCTTGATAAACATGGGCTGCATCAGTGGCTCGCAGGATAAAAGCATAGCCTTGCTGTTTTGGCCAGCCTGCCATATCCATTGCGCGGTAGTCGCGGCCATAGACTTTTTGGCCAGTAACTTTGGCAATACCGTCGTTACGAAATTTGGGAGTAGATTGCCCGTTAGTCTGAGTTTGCCATTGTGCCGCTAGTTCTGGAGAAATAATCGACGCATTGGCTCGACTCATTTCCCACAGTAAAGGCGCTGAATAAACAGCCACGCCACCAATCACGCATTGTTTGATAAAGGTCCGTCTCGACGCATTAGATACATCCATATCTCACCTCTGAAATTTTAATAGTAAAATCAGGCTCTAATGTAATATGCGCCTGATAAGCTTTTTCCTTGATGGTAATTTTCACTGTTAAATAATGTTGATTATCAACATAACGTATAACCAAGTTAGCACGATAAAATTGCAAATAACAATTGCAAACCACTTTGCTAATGGGCAGTACATCAGCCATCTTTTAGGCTAAGTGATAATACTAAATAGAACATAATCATATAGTTGTAGACATATACTATGTGCAGCGCTATCTTAAGCCTACTACAAGGATCAACCTTAAGCGCTTAATCTTGGCGATTAATGGCAAATGGCATCAGGATGATGTGTCACGTAGCGCTTACGACATCACAATGACTTTCTTGGCAATCCATTTTCAACTTGTTGATAATTAATATATCTTTAGCCTAATTCACCTAGATAATCTCTGTGTTTTTAAGTGAGTTAGCCGGTTATTGTAGCTTGCTAAGCGGTGCTGAGATTAACAACAGAATGATAAACTTGATGGCATTGAGTGAAATACAAGTCGATAAGCTTACCACAGAGTTGCTTTATGGTTAATTACTACCATTAATTGATAGATTCAAAAGGGGATCTATTTAGTTGCTAGGAATGAAATGCATTTACCCACGCTGATTGTCATTACTTTACTCACCAATTTGTTGATTGGTTTTTACTTGTCGATACTTTATCGACGCAGACCTAAAGACAAGTGTTTTAAATATTGGGCGCTATCATGTGGCTGCTTTGTTTTTGGCATTTCAGCCTCGGTCTCTAGAGGATATGACGTTCCGGCATTTTTTAGTTTTTTTGTCGCCGATTTCTTCCTCATTGTCACAGCAGTATTAGTCTTACTTGGGTTAATACGCTTTTCACGATTTCGTTTCACTAAAGCTAAACGCCAGCGTAGTATCGCCATTCTCTGTTTAATGACTTTGGCACTATTCTTTAGCTATCATAATCCGGCGTTAGTTACCCTAGTTGGTTCCTTGAGTGTTGCAATGCTATTTATTGCCGGTGCCTGGCTTATTAGGCGTTCAGTATTTAATGAACCTATCTACACAGGAACACTGCAGTTCATTTTTATTTTGCACAGTGTCGTTTTGATAGTTCAAGCCGCACTCGTTTGTTTTCATTGGGATAACATCAATTACAGTGGTTTGCCTGAACAGGCCATATACACTCTGCTTAGCCACGTTACATTGACAACACTTACAGCTTTATTATTGCCTTGGTTGTCATTTTTAAAACTGGAACGGAGTCTTACTATCAAGTCACAACGGGATGGTTTGACTAAGCTGGCTAATCGCACATTCTTTTTCAGCCAGGTTGAACGTCATTGGCTGCAATACCCGCAGGTAAAGGTCGTGTTGATGATGATTGATATTGATCATTTTAAGGAGATCAACGATAAATTCGGCCATCACGTTGGCGATATAGCCCTTAAAGCGGTAGCTGATATTATGTCTAAAGGACTCAGAAGCCACGATCTTATCGGTCGTATTGGTGGTGAAGAGTTTGCTGTTATCTTATACAACATTGAGTTAGATGTAGCGCAGCAAATTGCTAACCGTCTGTGTAATCAAGTCATGAAGCAAATGGCTGTTATCGATGGTCATAATATTAATCTGACCATCAGTATCGGTATGGTGCAAGTTTTGCCAGCCCGTAATCAGATCCATGGTGCTTTTAAAGTTGCCGATGAGGCGTTATATCACAGTAAACACAGTGGCCGAAATACGGTTACCTTAGGTCAACTTACTGAGGTATAAAGCTAATAGAGGCCCGATGCTTACGCTGTCCTCAACCTAGTCATGGCGCTTAATTAATGTTTAACAGCAAATGACATTATTGATGGATACCCTGTTGCAAAGCCATTGTTAAACTAACAAAGAGATTGAGATATTAACCAATGCCTCAATCTCTTTGTGTATAAAACGTAGAAATAGAATTAACTAACATTAAGCATTAAGTATTAAGTATTGAGTTGATTGGCAAACTGACCAACGGCATTAACAACCTTTTGTGCCCCATCTTGAATTTCTGACATTACCTCTCCAGATTGGGTAGACAGAGTTAATCCTTGTAGTGCTTGTTTTTTCCCCGCCTCAATCATGCTAACGGCATTTTCAGTGAGTTTTTTGTTTTTAGACACTACCTCAACGATTTCTTCGGTAGCCTTGCTGGTGCGGGATGCCAGCTGTCTAACTTCATCGGCAACCACTGCAAAACCTCGGCCTTGTTCGCCAGCGCGAGCCGCCTCAATCGCGGCATTTAATGCCAGTAGATTCGTTTGGTCGGCGATACCACTGATACTTTGCACCAATGCCCCAATCATTTGCGACTGTTTGTCTAAATCTTCAATTCCTTGGGCTGCAGCGTTCATTTGTAACGCTAACTTGTTCATGACCTCAACCATCTCTAACAACACTTTATTACCTCTTTGTGCTGTAATATCGGTTTGTTGAGAGGTGCTGTAAGCGATATCGGCCGCTTCTGATATCGCCTGTTCACGGTTGACTTGGTCTGTAATAACAGTCGCAAATTTCACCACTTTGTACAGCTTATTATAGCTGTCGAAAATCGGGTTGTAGGAGGCTTCTAACCAAACAACTCTGCCATAGCTATCAACACGTTTAAAGCGATCAGCAACAAAATTTCCGTTACGAAGTTTTTCCCAAAAATGTTGATATTCGGTGGAGTTATACTCCTGCGGTTCACAGAACATTTTGTGGTGCTTACCGACAAGTTGGTTTTTTTTGTAGCCCATGGCATTTAAAAAATTATCATTTGCTGTTAGCACAGTACCATTTAAATCAAACTCAATAACCGCAGTAGAGCGTTGTAAAGCTTGGATTAAATCCTCATGCTCTTTTGAGGTTTCAATCGTGCGGGTAAGATCATTGGCGTATATCGAGAAATATTTTACTTCTCCGCTGCTCTTTTTTACTGGCTGTAAAATTGCCCTTAGCCAAGCCTCTTCACCATTACCTTTAATTATTTGTAGTGCGCCAGCCCAATGTTGCGACTGTTTTATCGCAGTACACATTGACTTGTAATGAGCTGTTCCTCTGGCGCGTTGAGGCACCATATCAATTAACTGTTGTCCAATGGGAGAGTGTTGTTGAAACAACATATCATTAGTAAAGTGTTGATTTATTTCAGTTACTTTGCCATCAGCAGCTAGTGTCATTACTAACATCTCACTATCGAGACTTTTTCTGACTTGCTGCATGGAAAACAATTCTTCTTTCAATTGTTCATTTTCTTGCTTTAAGCGACTATTAAACATCAACATATAGATTTCCAATAAGAGTTATTAATTAAGTTATTGAGATGAATT
>NZ_JACJER010000014.1:0-58204 GCF_014164185.1 Shewanella sp. SG44-6
GGTTGTGGATCTGATGGCAGTGATGGTGCCCAAGGTGAAGCAGGTACTCCTGGAGCACCGGGTGCTGATGGAACTCCAGGTACACCAGCTGGTTCAGTCGTTACAACAGTTGAAAATGCCTATGACTTTACCTTAACACTGGCTCCTACAGATATTGTAGTAGTAGGTACAGATCCTTTTAGCCTCAAATTTACTGCAACAGGTAAAGGAAGTGGCGGAGCGGACGTTCCATATTCAGGACTCGAGAGAGTAGCGTTATATGTGACCAGTCAATCAGCGAATACTACTGACACTGGTGCGCCAATGTTATGGACAAACCATGCACTTGCTAATGATTTTGGTAGCAGCATGTATTGTAATTTAGAGGGTAGTACGACAGCACGTGATGGGTCTGTCGTTGATGCATGTACATTAGTTGAAGATCCTGCTAACCCAGGTACTTATACTGGTTCTTGGGCACATGATGGTAATGCGCCTGTGGTACTAGCAAGTGGTGATGCAAACGATTTAGTGCGGGTGATGATCCGTGTTTATGACGTTACTATGGCTGATGGTACAGCAGTAAGTGATAAGATTTTATCAACTCCGGTTGATTTTATTCCTGCTACTGGCGAACTTGCTATTTCTGCAAAAGACTCAGTGTCTAATGCTGCATGTATTAAATGTCATAGCCCAATGGAAGGTTACGCTGATACTGATATGCGCATTAGCAACATTGGTGCTCATCATAATTACCAAAAAGTTGAAAATTGTGTAGCTTGTCATAATCCTGCTTATGCTGGTGGACAAGACGACCCTGCAGTTGGTTTTAACGTCAACTTCAATGCCATGATCCATACCATTCATGCGGGTCATCATATTGCTGACTCTCTAACTGGTGACGCCAAAGATATGTTTGGTGGAATCGGATTTCCTGCTGAGTTAAACGAATGTACTGTTTGTCATGATAGTGGCACCCAGTGGAACGACAATATCTATGCAGAAGCCTGTTTGTCATGTCACGTCAATGTGAACTTAAAGACTGGTGAAAATCACAGAGGTATTGTGCCAGCAAGTGACGCGAATTGTTCAGGTTGTCATGGCGCTGGTAGTTTAAGCCCAATGCAAGCTCACAGCGTTGACCGCCGTGCAGCCTTTGAAAATGGTTTGGTACTAGAAGTCGCTTCAGCTGAAGTCGCATCAGACGTATTAACTGTCATCATTGATGTTAAATTAAATGGTGCGGTTGCGGCTGATGGTACTGATTTAACTCAGTACTTAAACAAAGCTAAAGCAGGCGATGATATTTTAATCGGTACACTTGATAGCAATGGCGATTATGTGCGTGGCTTAAGTATCAATACTGCTTCTAATCCTGAAATGTTCGTGGTTCAAAGTGGCAAGTTAACCTTAACTAAAGCACTTAACCCTAACCAGTTAGACGGCAAAATACTTTCAGTTTCTTCTGAAATGAACATGTGTGGCAATACAACGACCGATATGGTTGTTGTTAATACCAAACTAGCTGAAGGTGCAGGTACCGATACTGGTGCTTGTGATGTACCTGTTCCAGCAAACATAGTGACTAAGTTCTTTATGTTTGATGCAGTTGCGGCTAAAGGCGTATTAACTGAGGACAATCTACGTTTCGTTAGTCCTGAGTTGACAGCTTATACCTCACCTACACAGGCTGGTAACGACCGTACAACGGCTGATGAAGCTAAATGTAATGCTTGTCATGGCAACTTATCTCACATTAAATCACCTAACCATGGTGTGACTAACTTTACACAATGTGCTGATTGTCATAACAACAACTATGCAGGTTCATATCATGCTGATGTTTACAAGCAAGCTGGTGTAGATGCTGATGGCGAACCTACGTTTGAAGTGGTTGAAGGATTAACTTATACCAATCGTGACTTAGTTACTGTTGCTCACCGTTTCCACAGTGGTTTGTTTGCAGGTAGCACAGGTGCTGGCATTTACTTAGGTACAGATGGTGAAACTTGGGTTAACTATCCTGCAACTAAAACAAATTGCCAAGCTTGTCATAAAGATGCCAATGCTGCGGGAGATGCTATGCCATTCTTCTCTGGTACTGGTACGTTAACATCTGGTAGAACTGCAATTGCAATCAGTGGTGGCGAATTTATTTCTCCTGTCGCTGAAGCATGTCGTAGTTGTCACGCTCACTCTGGTCCTGCTGCTCTAGCTCACTTCAAGAGTAATGGTGCGACAGTTACTGGTGATAACGTAATGTCTGCTGCCGGTGTACCAATTGAGTCTTGTGCGACTTGTCATGCTGAAGGTAAAACTTATGGTCTTGATAAAGTTCACTCAGGTGCAGCGCACTAGTTATAAAATAACTTCTTAATCATCACTTAAGAAAGTAAGTAAGAAGGAGGCAGCAATGCCTCCTTTTTTATTCATTTTATCTATCAGGGTATAAGCACTTAATGCTCATCCGTGATCAGTATAACTACTCGAAAAATTAGCTATCCAAGCTGATTAGATTTAATCCAGCCCAGTTCAATTCGACTCAATCCAATTCGACTCAATCCAATTCAATCTAACCAACTCAATCTAATCAACTCAATCAATTCTGAAAGCTAGCAGCTTGAGTTATCGCTATTTAATTGGCCACTGAATTGAGGTTAATGCCGTATTGACCTTAATTGCATCATGAAGCGTGGCGGTGTTTACCTACAACAGACGATGGCTTCATTAGCTGGATACATAAATCTGTAAGTTATTGAGGTTGCAGGCTCTCGTCTGTTATTTTGCGGATGCCATTTGAGGTACAGTAGCGACAAATAGGCAATAAACAGAGTCGCTAATGAGAACAGGGTTAATAAGATTGACGTTAACTACAGGGTCGTTTTCTTAGGTGTTGATTAAAAACGACCAATGTATTTAGGACAAGAAAACAAAAGGGAAGCATTGCTGCTTCCCTTTTTATTCATCAACATAAACCTACTGGTAAGTGTATGCCATCTGTTTAATTACGCTGCTTGTTGGCGTTGCATGGTCAATAACCATTTTCCATAGATAAAAATACCCACCGCAGAAATAATCCCAATCGCACCGATAATATACCAAGCCATGCCGATATTATTGGCTTCATAAAGCATATGCGTTAGGGGTTGTGCTTCAATGCCAGTAAAGTCGACTAAGCGCATAAAGGCTTCACCTTGCGGAATGCTATCAACATCTACTTGGCTCATGCCACGGCTAACCAGTTCATTTCGAGAGATGATCTCTTTAGAGGCGTAAATTTGGTAAAGCTTAGGGGCAAAGTAGCCTTCTAATGTCCAACCAATCCCTTGCGGCAACATGACAAAGCCTAAGTACATGGCTTTTTTGCCTTCAGGGGCAATATTACCCATAAACTCGTTTTTCTTTGGGCTAATCATCATTTCACCGAAAGAAAACATCACAATTGCCAGCACAATCATCCATGCCGCATTAAATACGCCCACTAACATAATCGCGGCAATACTTAAGATGCAGCCAAATAGCATAGTGGTGGTGATCCGGTATTTTGCGGTAAACGCGGCCACTAAAAAACAGGTGGTCATGATCATACCGGCGTTCAGGTTTAGCATGCCTTCTGGCATGACCTTAGTTCCGTCATTATTTAATCCCAACCAGAACTGTAATATGCCGTTACTGGTGCCTTCAGGGCCAAATAGCGAGGTGACAATAACGCTAGTATCAACCCACTCGGCAATGTGGATCGGTAATACGTCAAACAGTGAATTATATAAAAACCAAAAACCAGCAAACACCAGCATGTAGTAAATTACTATCGGTTTTATAAGTTCTCTTAAGGCATCTTTCCACAGTGCTTCTTGTTGCCGTTCTCCTGACTTTACTTGGCGTGCACGCTCTATGCGATCAGCTTTACCCGGCTCTTTATAAGCCAGTAAAAATAAGAAGTTAAATGAGATTATCGCGGCGCAAGCATAAAAGACGTTGTCCCAAGATAGCTGACGCATGTGCACCGCCACCAATGGGCCGAGAAAGCCACCAATGTTAACGACCTGGTAGAAAATCCCCCAAGCCATAGAGGTGTTCTCGCGTTTTGTCGACAGCACTAAAGTGCCTTGTATACCGGGTTTAAAGACCCCTGTACCTGCAGCGAGTAACATCGCACCAATAAGGAAACCCCAAAAATTGGGCAGTAAAGCCATGGTGAGGTAACCCGAAATTTTTATAATCGTGGACACAAAGATAGTCTCTTTATATCCTACACGATCAGAAATTCCGCCAGTGATAACAGGAATAAAGGTTTGTAGCATTGCCCAAACAGCAAGAATAATACCGTAGTCGTGCAAGTCGATGCCTAAACCGCCTTGTGACACCGGAGATTTAGCGTATAAGCCTGCACTGGCCTTGACGCCATAATAGGCGATACGTTCAACCAGCTCCATGCCGCCAACAAGCCAAAATATATAGCCAAGACTGGTGATAGAGGCCCACATTCCCAATTGTTTTACTTCACTCAGATCGTTGCCTGAGTGTGAATTAGTGCTCATAAGTCACCCTTTTATTTTATGTTCTATATCATTTTTATAACAAAGGCTGACACTTTACCTAAGTTCTGCAGAAATATCCAAAACCAATAAAAAAGCGGATCAAATGATCCGCTTTTTTATTTAATCATTGGCTCGTAACAGCTTAAAAATCTATAACTGCTTAACGGCCATGCTCATTTGGATGTTGAGATAGAAATGCAAATACTCAGGGCTAAGCTTGTTGTTACGGTTTAGGCACCACAACACTTTTTGTACTTTTTACCACTGCCACAAGGACAAGCATCATTGCGATTAGGCTTAGCTTCAGACTTTACCGTTTTAGGTTTATTCAATAAACCACTTAATTCGATAATGTTTTCAGGCTTGTCAGCATCAATAGTGATATTGGCAAAGAGTTGTTTTTCAGCAACCATTGCGGCAACTTCCGTTTTACGCGCCTCGGTTTGCACAGACAACTTAAGTGGTAATGCTTCTGTACCAGGTTTAGCTGTGCGCTTGGTGTTATAACCACTTTCGCCATAAGCCGGCTTAGGGGTTTGACGACCTTTAAAAAAGAATTTATCAGACATGGTTTTAGCCCATTAAATAGAATGATGATATTGGCCGAAGCTTATACACCAAAAATGTAAAGTGAGATATCAAAGTTTCAATTTTGAACAAAATAAAGCGTTAATTATTGCCATGAGTCACATCAACAAAGATAAAAAACCAGCGAATTACTCGCTGGTTTTTTATAGAACGCTTTGTGTAAACTGAGTAAACCCCAAGGTAAATAGAGGCTTTCAGTTAAATCTTAGCTAATTCGACTTTTTGTTCGTTTAATTTTTCAATGTCACGAGTTAAATCTGCCATCTTAGCGCGTTCTTTATCTATAACTGCCGCAGGGGCTTTAGCCACAAAACCTTGATTAGATAATTTACCTTCAATACGGGCAATTTCTTGAGCAAGCTTTTCTAGCTGTTTATCGATACGGGCCATTTCGGCGCCAACATCGATCAAACCTGCCATTGGGATTAATAGCTCCATATTGCCGACTAACTGAGTACTCGACATTGGTGCCGTTTCACCTTCCGCTAAAATAGTCATCGTCTCGAGTTTAGCCAAACTAGCAAAGAATGTTTGGTTTGCTTCAAGACGTATACGATCTTCGTAGCTGACACCACGCAGTAACGCATTAAGCGGCTTTGATGGGGCTATATTAAGCTCTGCACGAATATTACGTACCGCTACAATCACTTGCTTAACCCATTCAAGATCGGCCATCGCGGTCGCATCAACCTGATCTGCTTGATAAGTTGGGAACGATGCTAGCATGATGGTGTCACCAGTGACGCCTGCTAACGGTTTAACGCGTTGCCAAATCGTTTCGGTAATGTACGGCATAAATGGATGCATTAAACGCTGCATTTTTTCAAGCACATTGACCAAAGTGTGGCGAGTGCCGCGCATTTGCGCTTCAGTGCCATTTTGCATAACAGGCTTGGTTAATTCTAAATACCAGTCACAGAATTGATTCCAAGTGAACTCGTATAAGGTGTTAGCGGCTAAGTCGAAACGGTAAGCTGCCATATGGTCTTCAACGGTTTTCACGGTTTGGTTAAATAAACCAATGATCCAACGATCGGCTAGCGACAATTCCATCGCACCTGGTTTGCCATCAACTAATAGTTGACCGCAATCTAAAGGCTCACCAGCTTCATCGCTATCTGGATCTGTCTGCACTTCAGTGTTCATTAACACGTAACGTGACGCATTCCATAACTTGTTACAGAAACTGCGGTAACCATCAAGACGTTTCATGTCCCAGTTGATGTCGCGGCCGGTTGAAGCCATTGCAGCTAAGGTAAAGCGCAGTGCATCGGTACCATGAGCTTCAATGCCGTCGGCAAACTCTTTACGGGTACTTTTTTCAATTTTTGCCGCCAGTTGCGGTTGCATCATGTTGCCAGTACGCTTTTCAACTAAGGTTTCAAGCTCGATACCGTCAATCATGTCTAATGGATCAAGTACGTTACCTTTAGACTTTGACATTTTATTGCCGACTTCGTCACGGATAAGACCGGTAACGTAAACGGTTTTAAATGGTACTTGTGGCTTGCCATCTTCATCTTTAATGAAGTGCATGGTCATCATGATCATCCGCGCAACCCAGAAGAAGATGATGTCAAAACCTGTGACCAACACGTCGGTTGGGTGGAAGGTTTTTAAGTCTTCTAAGTTGTCAGGCCAACCTAAGGTTGAGAAAGTCCATAATGCCGAGCTAAACCAAGTGTCTAATACGTCATCGTCTTGACGTAATATTATTGAGTCGGCAAATTTGTGTTTAGCGCGGACTTCAGCTTCGTTACGGCCAACGTAGACTTTACCGTTTTCATCGTACCAAGCTGGAATTCGGTGTCCCCACCAAAGTTGACGTGAAATACACCAGTCTTTAATATCGCGCATCCACGAGAAGTACATATTTTCGTATTGTTGCGGTACAAATTTGATGTCGCCATTCTCAACTGCTTCAATCGCCGTTTTGGCCATTGACTGCACGGCCACGTACCACTGGTCGGTTAATAATGGTTCAATTACCACACCTGAGCGATCGCCATAAGGCACTTTTAAGCCGTGCGGAGCAACTTTCTCAAGTAGACCTAAGCTGTCAAATTCAGCCACGATAGCATCACGGGCTTTAAAACGATCCAGGCCAGCATAACGCTCTGGTAAGGCCATTTCGATGTCTTTGTTTGGGGTGCCATCAGTGTTTATCACTTCAACAAAACTACGTACGGCGGCATCTAAGGTGAAGATGTTGTACATAGGCAGTTGATGGCGTTTACCAACTTCATAGTCGTTAAAGTCATGGGCGGGAGTGATTTTTACACAACCAGTACCAAATTCCATGTCGACATAATCGTCGGCAACAATCGGTACTAAACGGTTTACGACAGGCAATAGAATGAATTTACCGATTAATGACTGATAACGTTCATCATCTGGATGCACGGCTACTGCGCTGTCACCTAGCATGGTTTCTGGGCGAGTCGTGGCGACTTCTAGGTAATCTTTACCATCGCTAGTTAATGCGCCTTGGGCCAAAGGATAGCGAAAATGCCACATGTGGCCTTGCTTCTCTTTGTTTTCAACTTCCAGATCTGAAATGGCGGTGTGTAGCTTTGGATCCCAGTTAACTAGGCGCTTACCACGATAAATCAATTCATCATCGTACAGGCGAACAAACACTTCTTGAACGGCTTTTGATAAGCCTTCATCCATAGTGAAACGTTCGCGATCCCAGTCAACTGATGCGCCCATGCGGCGAAGCTGTTTGGTAATAGTGCCACCAGACTGTTCTTTCCAGTCCCACACTTTATCAATAAAAGCGTCACGGCCTAAATCATGGCGAGTTTTACCTTCTTCGGCTTCAAGCTTACGCTCAACCAACATTTGCGTCGCGATACCCGCGTGGTCGGTGCCGACTTGCCACAAGGTATTTTTACCTTTCATGCGCTCAAAGCGGGTAAGGGTATCCATGATGGTATCTTGGAAGGCATGACCCATGTGCAAGCTACCAGTTACATTCGGTGGCGGGATCATGATGCAGTAATTGCCTTTTGATTCATCACCATGCGGCTTGAAGTAACCTTGCTCTTCCCAGTTTTGGTAAAGGGCTTGTTCGATAGACTTTGGGTTGTATGTTTTTTCCATAGGAGCGTTATGTTCTCTATCTAAATTAAGTGTTTATTCAGCTAATGTTTGAGTGCTGGGCGTAATGCCTACATTCTGATATTGACGGTAGCGATTGCGAGCAATGCGCTTGAGTTCGTCATCATTAGCGACAAAATCGATAATATGGGGCAAGTTTACCGCAAAACTGGGCATTTGGTCTGCAAGATTAATCAGAACTTGGCGACTTTTATTTGGCCCTAAGGTATCAAAACCAATTTCCACAGGTGCGCCCGTCATCGGGCCTTCACCTTTTAAGTTGTGTGGTACAAAAGCGTTGGGCTCAAATTGCCACAGTAATTCGTCAATTGCATACGCTTGCTGTTTGTCTTTGCAGTGAATGTAGACGGTTTTTTGTTGGTGATATTGTTGTTCAGCTAACCTGCACGCAGCTAAATACAGCGCATCTAATGCACTCATTTGATTATGATTATCAGGCATAAGGTAAAACAAGGCTTGAGTCATGTAGTGATGCTTTTAACAGGTTAAAAAGATGAACTCGAGTTTACACTAAAATAGGCCGTGGGTTAATGGCTGTGAGGTGCGATATTTATATGAGGTTAGAATAGCTCAATATCACCAACGTGAGTTTAATCGCGCTTATTAATCCGGCATATATCGCTATCACAATGGATTTTCTACGCCGTTGCGGTAATAGCTCTGTGATGGATGGACGTTGAGGAGATGGGTGATCTGGCGTTAAGCTTGAACGCCACAGTACAAACCATCTAATGGTTAAATTATAGGGGATGTTATTAATCATTATTAGCTGTTTACGCCATGGGCCTAGCAGTAGTAGTCGACTATAAACTTGTTGCTGATTGACTGATAAGCTAAAACGAGTGCTGAAGCGGTCGTAACAGGCAGCTATTTTTTGATTATCAATTAAATGTACTTTGTGTTGCTGACGAGTCATGGCCATTAATTTACCCTGTTTATTGATTCATTACTGCGGTTTTAACAATATTGTCGAGCCAGTCCATAAACAAACTTAGGCGCTTAGGTAGTTGTCTGCGTGAAGGGTACAAGATACTCACTGGCATGGGAGCGGCTTCAAATTTAGGCAAAATTCGGATTAAACGACCAGTATTTAAGTAGTCTGTTACCCCCATTTGTGGAATTTGCGCAATACCCAGCCCAGCTAAACATGCCGAGGTATAAGCGTCGGAATTAGTCACCGATATCACACTTGGAACCGTGAGCTGGCAATTCTGCCCTTGTTCTACATAGTCAAACTCGGCCGAATTATAATCAATAGAGGCGCTATGATTCACTGTCGGAACGTAGCCAATCATCCTGTGGTGTTGTAAGTCTGCTAAGGTGCTTGGCGTACCATAGTGTTGGATATAGGTTGGGCTAACGCAGTTGATAATGCGATATTGAGTTAAGGGTCTGGCTATCAGTAAGCTGTTGCCTTGATGTCCTACTCTGATCAGGCAATCAACCCCAGACTTTATTGGATCGATATGATAATCGGTGCTGCTAATGACAATATTGACATGGGGATAACGCTCACACCATTCGCTGAGTCGAGGCAGTACGGTTTTATTGGCAAAACGACTCGGCATATCGACTTTTATGACCCCTCGTACACTGTCATTTTCATGCTGAAACTGACTTTCTAAAGCATCTATATCGTGCAATATTTGTCGACATTGTGCCAAATAGACAGCCCCATCATGGGTTAGCGTCACCCGCCGGGTACTGCGCTGAAAAAGTCGAGTGCCCAATAGTTGCTCTAATGACTCGACGGCAGCTGAAATGCTCGATTTAGGTAAGTGCAATGCCGCAGCAGCCTGCGTAAAGCTACCGGTTTGCGCGACATGAACAAACCGTCTCATGGCTTCAAATTTATTCATACTCACCTTGTTGTTGTTCGTATAAAGCAAACAATAATGTCACTTTTATGCTGTTTATCATAGTAGGTGAGTGTTTTATTATCATTGCACTTCTGTGAGATGAATAAGAGGCATATATGAATAAATTGGTGTTAGTTACTGGCGGTAGTCGTGGTTTAGGCAAGAATGCCGCATTAATGTTAGCGGCTAAAGGCATGGATGTTGTGATTACATATTTACATAACAAGGAGGCTGCGGATGAGGTTGTGGCAAGCATACGTTGGTTAGGGCAAAAAGCTGCTGCATTACCGCTGAATGTTGGCGATGTTTCCATGTTTGGCTCATTTAAAAATGAGCTATCTGACTTACTAAGGCAGTATTTTGAACGCGAGAATATTGATGCATTGATTAACAACGCTGGAATGGGTGAGTTCGCTGCATTTGCAGACACAACTGAAGCTCAGTTTGATGGATTAATGAATGTGCATTTAAAGGGAGCTTTTTTTCTCACTCAATCGTTACTTCCTTTAATAAACAATGGTGGCAAAGTGATTAATGTGAGCTCTGGGTTAACTCGTTTTAGTGAAACGGGGTTCTGTGCTTATGCCATGATGAAAGCAGGTGTAGAAGTAATGACCCGCTATTTAGCTTTGGAGCTTGGGCCACGTCAAATAAGTGTCAATACCTTAGCGCCCGGGGCAATAGAAACCGATTTTGGCGGTGGTGTTGTGCGTGATAATACTGCACTAAATGAGTCTATCGCATCAAAAACGGCACTTGGTCGTGTTGGTTTGCCGGATGATATTGGTAAGGCTATGTTGATGCTATTAAGCGACGAAGCACAGTGGTTAAATGGCCAGAGAATTGAAGTGTCTGGAGGAATTCATTTGTAATTAATGGTGAAGTGATGATAACCAGCAGTAAGCTTATTATCGCTTAGTAAAATCGGTATCAGTTGGAAAATAATCTTGCTAAATGGTTTGGTACATCCCTGATGATGTTAACTCATCAAATACTTACTGCCATAGTGCAATAACCTCATCAGAAGTGTCGTTTGAAAATGCGATATATAAGATAGAGTCGTACAACTTAATAGGAGTACGCTCTATTGAGTTGATATCGATATCGGCTGCTTTTGCCAAAAGGCATCACTAGCTCGCTCATAGGTGCAACATCAACTCTGCCGTAACTGCGCATTTTGAGCGATTGCAATTGGGATTTGTCAGTACTGAGGTTGGTGAAGCCTTGGGAATCTAAGTCGGTGCTCAGCATTACCAAGCACTACACCAACATTTCGGACACGTTTTATGTCTTCTAAATCTGCTAGTGATAGTCCGTAATTACGCTTTTGGTAAAAATACACTCCGCTACTAATCATGGGGCCTGCCCATTTCATGTTTACTTCTCTTTCCGGCCTTTTAGCAATGACAAATAACGCCGTGTTTGGTTGCGACTTTAATAACTGAAAAGCTCTATTAAGGGGAGGCATTTCAATGTTGGCTGGGTATATTCCATCATCGCTTGAATAATATCGATTGAAAAACCGTTTAAACGGTCATCGTCTAGGTAACTAAATAGGGTAAAGGATGGGGGATGAAATGAACTTGCGGATGGTCTTTTGCAAAGAGCTCGTTGGTTGGCGTATATGCAAAGTAACCGCTTCTTTATTTGTATGCCACTGCTAATGACATTATCAAGTGGTTGATTCACATCATTCAATCACTTCCTTGTGATTGTTAATTTGACTATGAGCGTTAGCGTTAAATTGTTCGATAAACAACCTAAAATATGATGATTATTTTATCGCCACATCACAGTTATTGATCATGTTTAGTGAAGGCTTGAGATAGTCTTGCCGGGTCGGGAAAGGTAAAATTCTCGCGAATGCTCGCCCAAGAATCATGACTTTTAATACAGTGGCCTACCACAACCAGAATGGAGCAGGCTAGAATTCCCCAACCAATGGCATTATCGCCAGCACTCGCCCACACGGCAACCAAGCTTGATGCCCCAAAAGCGATGGTGATTTGAAGAAAGTTTTGTAAACCAGCAGCTTTGGATGCGTTATTGCTGAATTGTTGCAGGGCATTATTAACCACAATCGGGTAAATACCGCCATTGCTTCCTGCGAGTAATGAAAATGCAACTAGCAGTGGTAAGATCGTTTCAGTATCGAGGATTACGCTGGATACAAAAATGGCTGTAACACAACAACCAAAGAAAATAAGTAAACAGTTCAAGCTGACTTGAGTTCCCCACTTTTTAATCAGCAACTTACTCGAGTAGCCACCAACAATAAACATAATGGTCTGAGGTATAAAACTTAAGCCAATTTCAGTCGCAGCATAACCATACTGTTCCATCACCGCAGGCCAAAGCGTTAGGTAAGCAAAGAAAGCACCAGAACAGGCGCCAAAAATGATCACATTACCTAAGTATCGTGTATTAGCCAGTAATTGTTGATAGCCAATATTAGGCTTACTTTTATGCAAGCTCACAGTTTCTTTGGGGACAAAAATAGAGGTCATGACAATCAACAGCACAGCTATAATACACAAGCTAATAAACACCGCGCGCCAGCCAAAACTATTCAGTATCATTGCGCCAGCAATGGGCGCTAATGCCGGAGATAATGCCACTAAAGGCATAATATTAGAGAAAATATTTTGAGCTTTATCGGCTGGGTATTGTTCTATCACAATCGCTTGCCAAATGACTGCGGCACTGCAAGCGCCAATCGCTTGGAAGAAGCGGGCAATATTCATCGCCATCATACTGTCACTGAGTGCAATCAGTGCACTTGCCAACATAAATACGCTTAAGCCAATAAACAGTGAATTACGTTTACCTATTTTATGGACTAATGGTCCATATAATAACTGTCCAATTGCAAGTCCTGCCAAAAAGCTGGTTAACGATATGGCCACTTCAGAAGTGCTGGCATTAAAAGTCCCTTCAATAGATTTGAATGATGGCAGGTACATGTCGGTAGCAATGAAACCTAACATACTCATTAAGGCTAAATAAAACAGGAAGAGGTAAAATGTAATGTTAGTGTTTTTTTTGTTAATTATTAGGTCGTTGCTACTCATTTTAAACATGTCTTTTTCGTTGTTTCAATAAAGCCTGTTAGCTTAATGGTTTACTTAATTAGCTTAAAACGTTTATTTTTGAATTCTGTCATCAAAAAATTTGATTGGATGCTTGTTGTAAAGCATAATTGAATCCGATTATGCCCTTAGCACATGATTCATTTTGTCCTGTTATATCCCATGAATACCGCCATTAAATGAGTTAAATAGATATGCTTTCACAACAAATATTTGAGCTAATTGATGTTGTTGCTCAAACTGGCAGTTTTACTGCTGCAGCAAAAAAACTGCATAAAGTACCGTCTGCTATAAGCTACTCAGTTAAGCAAATTGAAACAGAACTCGGGGTTGAACTATTTATTCGCCACCATAGAAGCGTTAGCCTTACTCCTGCGGGAAAACATTTTGCAGCCAAAGCACGTCAGTTTCTTAGCGAGATGGAATTGATGAAACGAGATACCCTTAGAGTCGCTAATGGGTGGAAACCTATGTTATCTATTGCGCTAGATAATATTGCCAGAACTGACAGCATGCATGCATTAATCGCAGATTTTTACAGACAGTTTCATGATGTTGAACTGATTATTCGTATCGAAGTTTTTAACGGTGTTTGGGAAGCGCTTGCCAAAGGCTTAAGTGACATCGCCATTGGTGCGACAACTGCAAATCCCGTTGGCGGGACATTCAAATACACTAACATGGGTAATATTGATTGGCTGTTTGTGGTCAGTGCAGGGCATCCATTAGCCAAGATAATGCGTCCACTAAGTGATGATGAGTTACGAGGTTTTCCATCTATTTGTCTTGAAGATACTTCCCGTGAGATCCCCAAGCGGATCACTTGGTTGTTAACGAATCAGCGACGGTTAGTGGTGCCTGACTGGCACAGCGCAATTAACTGTTTTGTTGAAGGACTGGGGATTGGTTACATGCCAGAACATTTGGCTGCACCTTTGATTAAATCTGGTCAATTAGTGTGTAAAAAACTGCATAAAGTGAAACAGCCTAGTGCTTGTTGTTTAGCTTGGAATGACGATCAAATGTCACCTGCATTGGCTTGGGTATTAGATTACCTAGGTGATAGTGAGCAATTACATCGTCAATGGTTAGCCTAATCGATGACATCAATCATGTGGGTGAGCTTGTATTTTAATTTACCTGATTGATAACAAAAAAGGGTAAAGCACGAGGCTTTACCCTTTCAATATGTACTTAAATAAACCAAACGATTACTCGTTGATTTCAACTCCAGCACGATTAATTAAGAATTGGCTTAAAATCGGTACCGGACGACCAGTAGAGCCTTTATTCGCGCCGCTGTTCCAAGCTGTACCTGCGACATCTAAATGCGCCCAGTTGTACTTTTTGGTGAAGCGAGACAAGAAACACGCCGCAGTAATCGACCCAGCTGGGCGACCACCTAAGTTTGTCATGTCAGCAAATGGGCTGTCTAGCATGTCCTGATATTCATCCCATAACGGCATGCGCCACGCGCGGTCACCGCTTTGCTCACCAGCATTTAATAGCTCATGGGCTAATGGGTTGTGTGAACTGAATAAGCCAGACGCATGTTTACCGAGTGCAATAACACAGGCACCGGTTAAGGTCGCTGTATCAATCACTAATTCAGGATCATAGCGTTCAACGTAAGTTAATACATCACACAATACTAAGCGGCCTTCAGCATCGGTATTAAGCACTTCAACTGTTTGACCTGACATAGTCGTTAAAATATCACCAGGACGGTAAGCATTACCCGCAGGCATGTTTTCACAACCGGCTAAAATACCAATGACGTTGATAGGCAACTTCATTTCGCATAGTGCTTTCATGGTGCCAATCACACCAGCAGCGCCGCCCATGTCGTATTTCATTTCATCCATGGCTTCGCCAGGTTTTAATGAAATTCCGCCAGAATCGAAGGTTAATCCTTTACCGACAAGCACAATAGGTTTTTCGGTGCTATCAACCGCGCCCTGATATTCCATCACGGTCATGATTGATTCGTTACTGCTTGCACGGCCTACGGCTAAATAAGAGTTCATGCCTAACTTGGCCATTTGCTCTTCACCTATGGTGGTCACTTTCAAGCTTTCGTAAACTTCAGACATTTGGCGGGCTTGTGAAGCCAAGTAAGCTGGATTGCAAATATTCGGTGGCATGTTTGCGACATCACGACACAAATGCATACCTGCAGATACTGCGGTGCCGTGTTCAATGGCACGCTCACCAATAGTTAATTCACGACGTGTTGGCACGTTAAATACCATTTTACGTAATGGACGACGAGTTTCGCCTTTACGGGTTTTTAATGCATCAAATGAATATAAGCTATTTTGTGTGCTTTCAATGGCTTGACGAACTTTCCAGTAGGTGTCGCGGCCTTTGACATGCAGTTCAGTTAAGAAGCAAACAGCTTCCATTGAACCGGTTTCATTTAGGGTACTGATGGTTTTTGTGATAATTTGTTTGTATTGGCGCTCGTCTAGCTCACGCTCTTTGCCACAACCAACCAGTAAAACACGTTCACTCAATACGTTTGGTACATGATGCAATAGCAACATTTGTCCTGGTTTACCTTCAAGGTCACCACGACGAAGGAGGTTACTAATGTAACCTTCACTGATTTTATCCAATTGCTCTGCGATACCAGACAGACGGCGAGGTTCGTAAACGCCAACAACGATACAGGCTGAACGTTGCTTTTCGGGGCTACCGCTCTTTACGCTAAACTCCATGAGCACTCCTAGATTCTTAAAGACAAATTTTTATATTTATTAGATAATGTTTGCATTAGGCCATCTGGCATATAATCAACGAAAAGGTGATAACTGTTTGGGATTATTAACGAAAAAGAGGCGCAAATTGGCAGCCCAAATAGATGTTAACCTTGACCCCAAAGCACCTTCCGCGCTGGTCAGAAAACTAGCAAAACTGCTGAAAGTAGTCAGTTTACATGAAAGTTGCTCTGATACCAGTAAAAAGATAAGTTTAGCCACCGGATCATACTTGTGATTGTATTTAGATATCTTATTAGTGAAGTTTTAAAAGCGCAATTTGCGGTACTTTTGGTACTGCTAACTATTTTTATTAGCCAACAGTTTGTGCGCGTGTTGGCAGATGCCTCAGATGGTGAATTTCCGGCTTCTTTAGTGATGACATTATTGGGCTTAAACTTGCCTCAATTAACCGTATTGGTGTTACCGCTGAGTTTCTTTTTAGGGATATTGTTGGCTCTCGGGCGCATGTATTCTGAAAATGAAATGGTCGTTTTGCATGGTGTTGGTGTCAGTGAGTGGTATGTCACTCGAGTAACGTTATTAGTCGCATTTGCTAATTTATTGTTCACGGCCTATTTGTCTGTTTACGTCGGACCTTGGGCAGAAGAACGCCAAAATCAAGTGCTAGAAAAGGCTCAGTCTGAAGCTGGTCTTGCTGCACTAACTCAAGGCCGTTTTCAAGCAAGCCCAAATGGCCGCGCGGTATTGTTTGTTGAAAAAATAAATAAAGACAATACGTTAGATAAAGTTTTTGTCGCGCAATTGCCAGACCCAGAAGATGAGAATGGCTTAACTAATATTGTTGTGGCCAAAAAAGGTCGGGTGGTTGAAGATAATATCGGTAGTCAACAATTACAACTCGACAATGGTTTTCGTTATCAAGGCAGCCCTAAATCACTCGAATTACAAGTAATTGAGTTTGGCGGCTATAAAATGGAAATCAAAGAACAAGAAGTCGATGAGCGCCGACGTAAACTTTCTGCGCTGCCAGTCAATGAACTATTGGATACCCCAGGGTCGGAAGCGGCGGCTGAATTTCAATGGCGACTGGCGATCCCTATCTCAATTCCATTGTTGACCTTAATTGCCGTGCCATTAGCGCGAGTGAATGTTCGCCAAGGGAAGTTTGCCAAAATGTTCCCCGCTATTTTACTGTATTTAGGTTATTTCGGATTAATGATTGCAGGGCGAAAAGCACTGCAAGATGAGGTGGTGCCGCAGTTCTTAGGCATGTGGTGGATCCATGCATTAGCACTGATGTTAGGATTATTGTTATTAATTAAAGAGCGACCAACAGGGATGAAGTTCTTGGGCTTATTTAAACGTAAGCAGGTGGCGCTATGAAAATATTAGACCTGTATATTGCGCGGATGATCGTTAGTACATCTGGCTTATGTTTACTTATTTTGACCGGTTTATCTGGCATCATTAAGTGGGTTGATCAATTACGTTTGGTTGGGCGGGGTGCTTATACCATGCTCGATGCTGCTATCTATGTATTGTTTTTGATCCCTCGAGATATTGAAATGTTTTTCCCAATGGCAGTGCTGCTTGGTGCGCTAATTGGTATGGGCATGCTGGCATCTAACTCTGAATTAGTGGTGATGCAAGTTTCAGGTATGTCGCGCTTACAAATCACCCAGTCGGCGATGAAAACAGCGATTCCATTGATGATTCTGGTTATGGCTCTGGGGGAGTGGGGTGCACCTATTGCTGAGAAAAGTGCTAAAGAGCTTCAAGCGACTAAAATATCTGGCGGGAGTTTAATCAAATCTCATCGAGGTATTTGGGCGAAAGATGGTGATTTATTCGTCAATATCGGTGAGGTTCAAGACGTTAATACTCTGAATAATATTAGTTTATATGAGTTTAATGACCAACAAGAATTAACCAGAGTGACACATGCTAAAAGCGCTCAATTTAGGGATGATGCTTGGCAATTATCTGTGGTTGAGAACACCACTGTGGTCGATGATAGAGTGGTGCGAGATTTTCTTGATTCCGATGTGTGGCAATCTACATTAACCCCAGATAAGTTGAGTGTTGTGTCGATTAAGCCCGAAGCATTATCCATAAGTGGCTTAATTGATTATTTAGATTATTTAAAAGTTAACCAACAAGATCCGAGTCGTTATGAGCTGGCATTATGGCGCAAGATTATGCAGCCAGTCACCGTCGCTGTAATGATGTTAGTCGCGTTATCGTTTGTGTTTGGACCATTACGTACCGTAACCATGGGGGCTCGCGTGTTGTTGGGTGTGGTCGCTGGGTTTAGCTTTTATATTAGTAATGAGATATTTGGGCCTATGAGCATAGTGTACGAATTGCCCGCAGTAGTCGGTGCAATTGCTCCTAGCATGTTATTTACCGGATTAGCTTTGTATTATATTCGCAAATAACACTGAACATTTAATCGATAATCTGTAAAAAAATGGCAACCTTCTGGTTGCCATTTTTTTGCTTTAACACTACCCATTAGCCGTGGGTGAATGTGCTATGCGCCGCGCCAATTTCGCATTTGATTGGCTTCTACAGACAGCACTACCACTTCTGAACGAGTCATCTTGTCTTGTAATGCTAATTTGTCATCATTGATGATAATCCATAGATTACCAATGCCCAGTAAAGACCACACGATTCGAGCACATGCGGTAATAAAACTCAGGTTTTGACCGTTAGGATGTTGCACTTTGAGTCGCCAAGCGCGCATACCTAAGGTTTGCCCGCCTTTACTCCAAAATATGGCATAAAATCCGCCAACACAAAGCGCTATCCAGAGTTGGTAAAATCCATGGTAAATGGGGGTGTTATTAAGAAGATCTGACACGTGTTCATGACCATTCATCGCGATAAGGCCACTGCTTTGTAAAGCAAAGAACACCCCAAAGCCCAAGGCACCAGCACACATATAAACGGCTACTGCGAGCATTGAATCATACGCCATAGCACCTAAACGTCGAATAAAACTCGCACGAGGGAAATTAGCATGATCTGAATTCAACATAGACAGTCCTTATTGATATCAAAATGATTAAATATCATCATCTTCACGAACAAATTTAATGCTACTAAAACCAAAACGTGCAAACTCGGTCTTGCGAAATTCTTTTTCTGCTTTAGCGCCTTTTTTTGACGTTAAGGCAACTTGTTGTTCCATGGCCAAAAATTTCTTTAAGTCAATCCCTTCAGCTTCAGCGGCTGCTTCATAAAGATCGCGATGTATGTCGTAGCTAAAAGCGATGGTTTTGGTTTGACCTTTAAAGGTGTAAATCACTTGGCGCGCCATGTAAACTCCTGAAATTAATGTAATTCACTGTAAAAAATAAACAATATGGTACCTAAAAATGCAGATTCTGCCTGCAAGTCGTTAAGCTATTCGTGGGGCTTTGAGATACCAAACTACAAAAGGGCAAATACAGTAAAGTTAGCGGCCTCTTGCATAGCGGTTAATTGTCCCACGTTCATCTCGTTATAACCAAGCCGATTTGCTGTAACTGGCAATAAATTTTTCACCACTAGAAACAATTGAACTTTGTTGGTTGCATTTTGTTCAATGTAAACGTTTATTAATCGAGGCGAGTGGATAGCCGCCTAGCAATTTAAGCAAGATTCGCTCAACAAACAGCAACACGATTTTAGCTGGACCTTCGGGCAGTGTTTACTGGCCATCGCTCCTGCGTTATCGGCTTTTATGCTGCATAACTTCATTCCTAAGCCCTAGTCTTATTGGCTACTGTTGCCGTTATAGACCAAACATTCACTGCAAAATAACCTTGAAACATCAACACACCCTAGGATATCTCAATCGCCGAGATCCCTAATAAAGCCGCAACGTTACTGCTTAAGTTGATTAGTAATGTCATAGAGTATTAAACGCACAGTGGTTATAAACCGATAGCAACATGGCGCGAGCTTTTATCATAAGGGTAAATATAAATAACATGCCCCAGTAGGATAGCTTTCTAATGATTGTGCTAGCTTTGCTGAGGTGGGCTCAGGTTTAAACCCTTGCTGTTGCCAATATGTTTGTGCGCCTTGCACTGCAACTAATCCAATACCATTGACCATTAATGTTTTAGCCTGATTAATTAGGTAGGTAAATAGCTGCTTACCAACACCCATACCTTGTGCATTGGGTGAGATAGCCATGTCATGTAAATACCAGCTGTTGCTCTCAATAGGCCCCTTTAATTCACGGTTCAGTGACGGGGCATCGCCTCTTTGCCACGGGTGAACAAGAGCATAAGCTAGCACATTACCTTGTTGTTCAAATACCACACAGCTAGCAGGGGAGGTTTGCCATTTACTTTGCATAACCTCAAGCGATTCTGGTGTTAGTTCAACATAACATTGCGCTTGGATCGCCATAATAGCGGGCCAATCATTAGCGGTAATTGGACGAATTGACATATCATTCTTTCGTGGTAGTTTTGAGGGCGTAATTATACTCAGAAACGGCATGAATCATAAGTATAAATCAGTGCTAGAGTAACCATAATAATAGCTATAAGGAATATCAATATAATGACAGTCAGTTTACATTCAGCCCGTAAATGTGTTTTGGCAGCGGCGATATTTACCTTAATGACCTCTTTATCATTTACCGCTTCCGCTGGGACTGAGGCATTTAAATCAGGGCCGATAATTAAGGATTATGGCAAAATAGCTGAAGTAAATAGTAGCTTAGTGATACCTGCTGGAATGAAGTTCAAAGTCGCTTTTGATTTAAGTAGTGCAGCAAAACCTGCAGAATTGAATCGTAGTATTGATACCTTAGCGCGTTTTATCAACATGCATGTGGCAGCTGGGGTTAAGCTTGAAGATATTTCAGTTGCTATGGTGGTGCATGGTAAAGCCGCGAATGATATGACCAAGGATAGTGTTTACCAGCAGCTCAATGCGGGACAAAAAAATGTCAATAAAGACTTAATTGCTCAGCTAGTTAAGCATGGCGCAAAGTTCTATGTATGTGGTCAAACCGCGGCATATTATGGCATTACCCCTGACGATTTATTGCCAGGCGTTGAGATGGCATTATCGGCGTTAACTGCCCATGCCGTGTTGGCTCATGATGGCTACAGTGTAAATCCGTTTTAATTTGCCTGTAGAATGTTGCCAGTACTAGTAGGCAATCGCATTATCGATTAAATACATCTTGCTTGGTGTATTTATCGATAATATTTTGAGTAGTACCATTTTGATTAAATTCTGCAATAGCGGCGTTGATTTGTGGTAACAAGGCTAGGTGCTCTTTACGAAGACGCATCACTAACTCGCCTTGTGTATGAATTGCCGCAAGGCTGATAGGACTGTTGAGTTTTTTAGCCCAATATAAAGCGGGTAAGTCGCCGCAGATAGCCGCATCAATTCTTTCTTTATACAGGGCTTTGATGAGATCGCGTTCTGAAACAAAATCGACCCGAGTATATTGCGCATCATCATGGTACAAATAACCACGTACCGTGCCTATTTCTTTGCCTTTAATATTGTTGATATTTTGCCAGTTTTTAGCATTTTCCTCCAAAGTAATAATATTTTCTTGGATAGCTATTATGGGATCAGATTGTACAAAAAGCGTGCCTAAATCCTTATTAGGAAACCAATCGGGGCTAACAAAGTCGAAATCTAATAAGCCGTTATCGAGGGCATAATTGGTTCTTTTTGGCGGGAAGTTATGTTTTTCAATGTCAATATTGGCTTTTGCCAGCAGTAAAGGTACCAGCTCTCCTAGTATTCCAGGCTCTTCTGCTGAGTCAGCAATATAATAAGGTACCCAACCGCTTGAGGCATTGACGTTGTACTTAAGAACTGTAGCGGCTTGAGCTGTCGAACCACAAAAAAACATCACAAAGCAAGACAGTGCTATAAAACGTTTTTTCATGGTGATTCCTTATTTTTATTTTTGTATCAAGACTATATCAACTATTGATAGTTAATAAAGGTCAAGACACAGCAAACATAAACTTGGATGTAAATTACTTGGCATTAGCATGTAAGTTTTATGGTGTTTGATCAGAGAAGTCTTTTTATTGGCTTGACTGAGTAATAAACCTTGTTCTAGTGCTAAGCGAGCGACCAGTTTTTCGTCGCCGCGAATGTACATTGAGATGGGTTTAACAATTTTATCGTCAACAATATGCTGATTAAATTGTTTTGCTGAGATGACTATACTGGATTGACCATCGCTGCCGAGTTTTAATTTTACATCTATATCGGTATCGGTGATCACCACCCACTTTTGTTCCGTCAAGGCGGCTAAAAGGCCTTTAAGTCCTGCACCGGTCGCAATAGTACTGTTGTTAGCTTGTTGATATTGATCTGCAATACAGGTTAACAAACGTTTCAGTTGAGCTCCCGCACCTTGACTTCGTGCTTGACTGATCCAAGTTGTTAAGTCGTCTGCCATGAGCTTTGAAAAGCGTTTTGTTTTTAACGACTCAACCATCCAGTTACATAAAAAATGGCTTTCTTGTGCTGGTGTTCTGACGGATTTGTGTTGTGATGCCGAAGTATTTATGGCTTCTATTCCAGCTAGCGCAAGTGTTAATAAAGCTTGGTTGTATGTTTCTGTCGTCATTTCAACTGGGTCAATAAAGTAATGTGGCGCTTAGTTTACCGTGAAGTGACTCATTGCTAAATAGATATTTGATCAGCCACTGTGCATCGATTATTACCGAGAGTAAAATTAAGGCTATTATTCTTTTTTGGGTGGAAATTGCCCCAAAATAGCGATGATAGTTTGCTGGATACTTTTCACTTTATATTCGCCACCTTGATCATAGCGATACTGACTAGTGCCACGCCAAATTAAGCGTTTACTGGCAGGGTCGATAATATCAATTTGAATCGTTTGAATTTTAGCCGTGTCACTGCCTAGAGGGATCCCCATACTTGTTCCAACGATTAACCCACCATTAGCGCCCCACGTTCCAGAGCCTAAACCAAAAGATAACCCAGAATCTTGCTCTTCGTCTTCAGTGAAAAATGCGTAACTCACTAAAAAGTCAGCATTGTCTTTAGTAAAGACATAACCTTGATTAAGTAAGGTTTGTTTAATTTCGGCATTAATACGATCAGCGGTTAACGGATCATCGGTTTGTTTTACGGTGAGCTGACTGAATGTTTTGAGTACAGAAAAATCATAATTAACATCATAATCTTGCTTGGGTTTTACCGTGCAAGATGTCAGTAATAGCAGGCTACAGATTAGGGTAATAGATTGATAATAAGCCATTTTTTGAGTAAAAAACTTACCTGAACGCTGTGGTGTTGTCATAAGACCTCCTTTAACGTGCAATAATGTACAAAATTAACTCAATTAGTATAACCTTAATATCAAGGTGTTCGATAACGACGTTAGTCGGTTCTGAGCCGTTATCAAAGCAAACTATTAATGACTATATCGTATATTTGGCATTTAACAATATTCGCTGAGGTTAAGCATTCTAATGATGGAACAGTTAAGTTTTTTTGCGGTGCCAAGCCCTTGTATCGGCGTTTGTCAGTCAGACAGTCGCGGCTACTGTATGGGCTGCCATCGTAGTCGCGATGAACGTTTTAACTGGATGACGTTTAGCGAGTTACAAAAGCAAGATGTGATCCGTTTGTGTTTACAGCGTAAACGACGTCGCCAGTATGCCATTCATAAAGCGAAACAGCTTGAGCTTCAAACCCTGCAAACCGCGCATACACCTCAATTAGATTTTGAAACCAAGATAACAGCAGACAATGAAGAAATTGATTTAAGCGGTTTTAGTGTAGATGAATAATACAGTGTTCAGTACGCTACGCTTTCATTGCTTGCCAAAATAATCTAAAACTAGCGTTCCTGTGCACATCATCGTCGCCTAAATTGGGGTTGTCGGTAAAGAATCGAATCGCCGCTAAGTACTGCCCATGGCAGTTTTCGAGTAATAAGGCATTGGGAAAGTCTGCAATAATCTGCTGTTGTTTACCTTGCTCAATCAACTCGACCACAAATCCTAAAATGCTATTCATCGCTTGCTTTCTGACGTCAGCATCAATGTCTGCTGACATCGAATATTGCAAAAAAAACAGTTGCTTTAACGGTTGTGCAATCGCCCAATCGATGGCTTTTTGCCATAGGGTGTTAGCATCTTGTTCAATATCTCCACTAAAATCAGTATTGCTGATCATATTGGTCGCAAATTCTTGTTTAATGGATAAGAACAGCTGGCTCATGATGTCTTTCTTGGTTGGAAAATGATGAAACAAGGTGCCCGTTGCCACGCCAGCCGCTTTGGCTATTGAGGCGGTCGATGTAGCATTAAAGCCTTTCTTAACAAACAGCTGTAAAGCTGAATCTAAAATGGCTTGTTTCTTATCTGTGGTCATCACTGCTTTACGGCTCATCGAATCAAGATACCTGTTGATCTAAAGTCTGTTTATAAGGAGAGAGTTGATGATTATCTGTTAAATCAGTTTGACTCTTCATTACGCTGAGCAATTATTGCTTGTCACACAATAATTGCAATGGCGATAAACCGGTGTTAACGCAAGAAAAACTTCATTAATAACCGTTGGATAATACCGCCATAAGGCGGGTGAACCAAGATACCACTATTTATTTTACCGCTGTGTAGAATGGTTTTAGCGTGGCTAAAGGTTAAAAAACCTTCTTTGCCGTGGTAGTGCCCCATACCTGATGGACCAATGCCACCAAAGGGCGCATCATCGGCGGCAACATGAAATACCGTATCGTTAATGCATACACCACCAGAATGAGTGTGAGCTAATATTTTTTGTTGAGTTTGTGGCTCAAAACTCATCACATATAAGGCTAATGGACGATCGTTTTTATTGATGTAAGCCATCGCTTCATCAATCGACTGGTAGCTAATAATCGGTAATAAAGGTCCAAAGATCTCGTCTTGCATAATCAGCATATCATCAGTGGTATTAGTCACTAGTTGAGTGGCTATTTTCCGCTGTGTTGTTGATATTGGGCCTGTAATGGCGGAAGTGATGCTTGCACCTTTGGCTTTTGCATCGTCTAACACTTTGATTAGGCGATGGTACTGACGATCATTAATGATATTACCGTAGTCTGGGTTGGTGTCGAAGTTAGGGTACATTTTATTAAATCGACGTTGGTAAGCGGCAATAAATGCCTCAACTTTTTCTGCTGGGCATAAGACATAGTCAGGGGCGACACATATTTGCCCCGCATTTAAGCACTTACCAAAAATAAGTCGCTCTACTGCTGTGTCTATTGGCATATCTGGAGCAATGATCGCTGGCGATTTGCCCCCTAGCTCTAAGGTGACTGGGGTTAAGTTATTCGCTGCGGCGCGCATAACATGGCGGCCAACAACGCTAGAACCGGTAAACAGAATATGGTCAAACGGTAATCCTGAAAACACCGCGGCCACATCGGCTTCACCTTCAACGACTGCAACTTCTGTAGGGTCAAATATTGTTGCCAACATCTGACTTAATACCGCATTCGTTGCCGGAGTGAACTCAGACATTTTGAGCATTGCGCCATTACCGGCGGCAATGGCGGTGATTAGCGGACCCATTGATAACATGACCGGGAAGTTCCACGGCACTATGATGCCTATCACGCCTAATGGCTGATATTGCACCGAAACTTTAGACGGCGACAGTAATAAACCGGCATGGCGTCGACTGGGTTTCATCCATGATTTAAGCTGTTTGATGGTGTAATTGATGTTATTTACACAAGGCATAATATCGGAAATGATAGTGTCATTTGGCGATCTATGACCGTAATCATTGATTAAGGCATCGATAATAGCTTGCTGGTTATCGAGTAATGCATGTTTTAGACGAGTTAATTTATCGACTCGTGATTGATAATCAGGTGCTGGATTAGACTGGAAACGCGCGCGTTGATCGGCTAGTGATTGTTGTAGTTGTGTTTCAATATTATCAACGGCCATATTCATATTTTGTCTCCAACAAAAATAACGATGTTGGTTTATTGAGTGTCATGTTGAACAACTCAATAAACCGACTGATTAGTCGGTCTAATGTTAGGTTGTTTTTTGATCTAAAGCAAGTTTTCGGTTTTGATTTGACTTTGATCACTAAGTGACTCTTTAATATTGACTATACTTAATTTCAATGCTGAACATATCTTTAAACGTGGGGTGTTATTCAGCGTTGATGAAACTTATATTGGTGAAACGAAACAGAGTGTGTTTATCTGGTATGTAATGTTTAGCAAATGATATGGAGGAAGATAATATGCGTACTCGTAATATTTTATGGCCTACCGATTTTTCTGATACGGCGTCACATGCATTACGTTATGCCATTGAAATGGCAAATTTATACCAAGTTGGGATTCGTATTGTGCACGTAGTTGATCAGCCTTTTGGTGATGAAAATTATATGGTACTTGCGATTACTCCCGAAGAGTTAGCTAAAAGTATGGAAGAAGCGGCTGCGAGTCGAATGCATGAACTGCTTGGGCAGCTAAATACTAATTTAAAAATTGAAACGGTTATCCGCCGTGGCGATGCGATTACCGAAATTTTAGCCGAAGCCAATAAAGGTGATATTGGTATGGTAGTAATTGCCAGTCATGGCAGAAGCGGGTTGGCTCATTTTTTACATGATAATGTAGCCGAAGCCATTGCCAATAAAGCTGATTGCCCGGTATTAGTGGTTAAATAGCATGGCTTGTTGAAGCTGGCTAGGGTATTACCAAACGATGCTTTTAATCTGCTTAAAAGCTAGAGCCGGGTTGAGTTAAAAATTCGATTTCGGCAGTTGTAGAGTCGCGCCCTAATATTTTATTTCGATGTGGATAACGATTAAATTGCGCGATAATAGCTTGATGTTGCTGTTGGCTGGGCAGATTATTGGGCGCAAATTGCTCAAATAATGGCAAGCCTTGTTGGTGGATTATCATTGATTCACTATGCATGTAGGGCATGATTAAAAAGCCCGCCTGTTGTGTTGGTAACTGAGCTAAACAACCTAATGTTACAGCTTCTTGTGCAAGTACTAACGCGATATTGTCAGCGGCAAATGCCGCTGGGGTATCGCGATGAATATTTCGTGAAAATTGGTCTAGCACGATAATTTCAGCTAATCGGCTTTGAGCATTAGTACGCCAATGTTGTAATTCACCTTTTACGGCTGCATCAAGCGTGGTGCTAAAAGCTTGTTTTATCTGCAAATCAAGCGCTAAATCCTTTATCCACCATTGCTTAGAGGATAGTTGCACAAACCAAAAATCAATTACATGGTCTGGGGTAACACTTGTTATTATTTGATTCATTTTGCTAAATCCAATTGCGGTTATCGTGACTCGTTGCATTAAGTGATCGTGTAATAATCAGTTCGGCCACTTGTATTGGTATATATGGGAACACCACACTGCCACTGGCTAATCCAACTTCAACATATGCTAGTTTAGCCTGTTTTTGGCTTTGAGTTTGAGTAATCGAAACGTGTTGAACTTTTTCAAATGTGACTCGTTTCCATTGTTGACCTAAAAAGCCACTGTGCTGCCAAATCACCTGTTCTGCTACGACATAACCCCACTGTTTATAGCGGATAAACAGTGCAACTATTACCATGATGGCGGCAAACCAAATCACTTCAAAAAAACCAAGGCTTTGATTGCCATAATACCCCATGATACTGATTACACTGGCTAGGGTCAGTGGCAGCGCGATTCTTCTGGTTAGCCAATTAACATGAATAGGCGAGTAACTGTTGGGCAGTGCGCTTGCTCCACCGCTGAGGTGAGGTATTTTTGCCAAAAGAGATTCTATTTCAGCTGACTTAACGCTTGGAACTAACATGTGTTGCTTGGTCTTATGTTCAACCTCATGGCCTTTGACTTGTTTGAAGTATAAGGTCCATCGGTTAAATAAACGTGCAATGATAGGTTGTTGAACATGCACTAATTGAATACGCCTTATAGCCAAGGCATCTTGTTGATGTGAAATCACACCGCCACTGCGCTGTAAAGTATCATCATGTTTGTCGAGCTGATATGGATGATATTTTAAGATTGCCGCGATAATTGAAATTAACGAAAACAAGCTGTAAACCCCAAACAACACCACTATGACCATGATGGTTTGTAGGCCAATATTTTGATGGGTTTGTTGTTGGGCCCATAGCCAAAATTGCTGCGCCACTGGTGAGTCAAATATGTTATCCCAATTGACTTGGCCTGCTATGGGGCCGGCAATGACTGCAAACCAAATAAAGTTGTTTTGATAAAAGCCAAATAACACTAAATCCCATAAACTTTTACGCACGACAGTCTGGGAGGTATCTGCGCTATCTTGTTCGTTAACCTGTGAATGTTCACTTGTTGATAGTGTTTTTGCGTGGGGTAAATTTAGCAGCAAACGTTTTAGGGTTTGCGCTTGTTGGGTATCTAAAGCCGCTAAGTGAGCCTCATCATTCTTAGATCCTGCAGTTTCAATTACTAAGGTTCCAAGTGACAGTGGCTTAAAATAAAAGGGTTGTTCATAACGAATATTTTGAATACGGCTAAGGGGGATTTCATCTTTTTTAGTAAACAATAAGCCGCGTTTTACTTCAAGTTGATGGTTATTCAGACGAAAGCGAAATTTACGCCATTCTATTATTGCCAATAATGTCACCAGCAATAATAGTATGCCAGACGCCAATATGCCCCATTGCATATCAAAACCTTGTTTCCATCCAGTGTAAACAATGGGCACAATAGCAAAGCCATTGCTAAGGATGCTTTTTAAGGTACTGAAAATATTACTGACGATAGACCACGCTGACAGTGCTTGCCATTGCTGTAAATCACTTGCGATATTGATGTTATCGGTTAGCGTATGATTAATATCGCTGCGTGCTGCATCAACTGGTTGAACAGTGACAACGGCTTCCGTTCCATGCGGCTGATGGTTATCTGCTGTTGATGGCTTATTCATTATGGTTATCCTGTTGCGCAGGATAAATGGATAAAGTATCAGTTTCTTGGTTAGGTGCCCTTGTTTCAACCATATCATCTTCGGCGATGTCTGACGGGTGACTCGCTGCCGCTTGGCTTAATAAGTGTTGGCGTAAATGTTCAGCTAAATCAGCATTGATGCCTGGTAAATCTATTTCAGCTAATCCACTGCCAGCACTAAAGCATTTTAAGGTGACCAAGTTGTATTTTCGCTCAAGAGGTCCCTGAGACAAATTAACATGTTGCAGCCGAGTATAGGGCAGCGCTGTTGTCGATATCCAAAATAATCCTTCACGCAGCACCATTTCATGTTTAAACAATCCATAAGCAATTTTGCTGGCTTTGAGGTGGATAAGTTTAATGATTATAGCGGCCAACAAGGTTGCTGAAACTAGCCCTAGTAGGGCTATCATTAATGGCAGCGGTTGAGCGATTAATTGAAATACACTTAATAGCGATAAGGTAACCACTGCTATAAGCGTACTAATGATGAGCAATAGCTTAGGATAGTTAGCATCAATATTGCTCAGTGGTAAGTCGGCCAGCTGAATGTAATCGGCTTGAGATAAACGTCGGCCATGATCATAAATATTTGTTGATGATTCTTTTTCTGCTGACAATTTTTCTGCGGATAATATAGCGGTATCGCTTATTATTGCAGGCTCATTGATTGGTGGTTGCTCGAATGGGCTCTTCACGTGCGGTGGAGTATCCATGTTTGTTCGCTGTCCATGTCTGCTATTTCTATTATTAAAAACTATAACTAGATTGTCGTGACTTAGGTAGTGTTAATCATCTTAGGTATCGATAAATCAATGCCGTGGCTTAACAATCAGTAATTAATTATGCAGTAATAAAGCCACTCCAGTAATAGTGCTTGCGTGACGGGCTATTGATACAGTAATTTCAACTGAGTGATATAGAGACAATAGGGCGTGTAAAAGATGTTTTCAAATAATTACGTGATCAATAAATCGCAAAAAGCATTTTTACGGAAATTATATTTAGCGCATTTGCTTGATGAAGAACAGCACAACTTATTAAGCCTGCAAAAACTGACTCAGATGCCCAGAAGAACATTGCAAGATGCAATAGCGGCATTTGTCGATATTGGGATTGAAGTGGACTTTGTGCAACAAGGCCAACGTCATAATGATGGTTATTATCGCATATCAACCTGGGGACCAATTAGCAGTGCTTGGGTTAATAGTCATTTTGAGCAGATTAAACAACATATTGAGACGATTGCTGAGCTTGAAAGGGTAAGTTAGGCTATTTTTACAGCAATAATGAGTTGTTAAAAGGGCTATTCATGGCAATAAAGATAATGTTATTCAATGCACAAGGTCTATTATTATCTCAAGGAGATGAGGCCCTTATGGCTGAATATGACCCACAACAGCATTTAATATGGGTCGATATTACCAGTCAACATAGCCAAGCATTTTTTAAGCAATATCCTTACTTTGGTATCGATCATCTCGATTTTGAAGACGCACAACGTGAACGTCATCCTCCGCAGTTTGAAGAATATGAGACACATTCATACTTGCTCACCCATGAGCTTATGGACCGAGAAGAGTATCTTCTGCTTGAACGCAGCCAGTTACTACTGCATGTAAATGATCACTTTTTAGTCACTCAACATATTAAACCGTCAGTCAGTGTCAGTAAGGTTACCCAACGGATCTGTGAGCATGGTCAGCTTGATAATGCTGATATGAGTCAAGTGTGCTTTGATCTCATGCGCCAAATTGTGGTTGATTACTTAGCTGTGATGTTAGCGTTAGAAGAGCGTTTAAGTGACATAGAAGATGAGATTTTTGAGGTGTCATCTGATGATTTACTGGCAGAGTTAATCGGTTATAGCAGTAAATTACAAAAAGCAAAACGTTCATTCAGTTATCTCGAAGAGATATTGCAACAATTGCTTCGCGATGACAGCCATCAACATATTAAGATGGATTATCAACAGCTAAGCTATTTATATAATCAGTTTGAGCGATTATCCAGTCGTGCCAGTCTTTATCAAGGCTTAGTGGATAGCCTCATTAATGGCTTTATTTCGGTGAGTGCTCATAAAACCAATCGGGTCATGATGACATTAACCCTAGTTACCGCCGTTTTTTTACCGTTAACCTTAGTGGCGGGTATTTACGGAATGAATTTTGATAATATGCCTGAATTAAAATGGCGCTTTGGCTATTTTGCGGTATTGATCCTAATGGCTGTTATTGCGGTATCAGGTTTATGGATTGCCAAGATTAAGCGTTGGTATTAACTAGGCTGAGTGATAAGAGGGTAATTGAGGTGGCAGGATTTCAACATGGGTTAGATTTCGGTGGGTCCCAAGACGGCTTAACCCAAGATTATGTTGTCGAGCCATCGGCTAAAAATCCAATTAGCCCCCCAGTTACTTGGATTAAAGGTTTTCTATCGCCCAAGCAACAGCAGTTATTGCTCAATGAAGTGAATCAATATCCATTAGAGCGGGTTTCAATTGAGGTATACGGTAAACAGCATCTGACTCCTCGAACCCAAGTGTGGTTTGGTGATCCTGGATGCGATTAGCATTATTCTAAATTACACATTACCGCATTACCTTGGCCCAGAGTCCTGAGCCGATTACGTGCCAAATTACTTAATGATCATCAAATAGACACTAATTCAGTATTGGTTAATCGTTATGCTGATGGCCATGATTGTATGGGCTGGCACAGTGATGATGAACCTGAGATTGTCAGCGGTTCTGCTATCGCCTCTGTTACTTTAGGCGCCTGTAGAGACTTTGTTGTGCGTCACAAAAACACTAAAATAAAAGTGAATTTTGCACTTGGATCTGGCGATTTACTCATTATGCATCCCAGTATGCAGCAAGACTGGCAACATGCTTTACCTAAACGCCTTAAGGTGGTTGAACCGCGTATTAATTTTACTTTTCGACAAATTATCCCTAATTACTATGGTTAACAGATATCGTTAATGGCCATAGCTAAAAGCGAAAGGCCTAGAGGCTAGGACGCTGCGCGGCTAGATGCTATAGAATCTCAGCAGCTAAGCAGTCTCTATCCCAGAGATGACAAGCGATATCGAGTCAAATTGAAGTGCTGTATCCGCGTAGCGAACTAGCAGCGAAGCGACTCTAGAACCTCGAAGACCGAAGGTCGAGCTAGTTTGAGAATATCGCTAAAATGGATCATTATTGAACCGTTAACCGCTATGTCTACGTACTCATTAGCATTAGTACAAACTGTGGTAATGAATAGATGAATAATGCTGGTGGGCAAACTTTCGAAGACTCGAACCTACAATCGACGTCCCAATCTACTGTCAATGCACTTTATTGGTTAGGTGATGATCTGCGGGTAGCAGATAATGCCATTTTTGCAGATATCGCCCTGCATGCACAACAGTTGATGGTGGTGTACTGCATCGACCCTAGCTGGTTTCGTCAAGCTCAATATCAGGCTGAGTATGTTGGTAAGTACCGACTGCGTTTTTTACTGGAGTCATTACGGGCTTTAGACGAAACGTTGAATCAATATGGTCAACAGGTGCATATTGTTTATGCCTCAGCGCAAAAATCGTTACCCTATATAATTCAAACTCATAATATTTCAAGGGTATACCGTAGTAACCATAGTGGTGCCGATGAGCAAACGGCTTGGCAAGTGATTCAGCAGCAATGCCCCAATGTTGAATATTCGACTATTACTACGCAAACGCTGTTTGAGCTGCAGCAACTGCCTTTTGAATTAGCCGATCTGGCTGCGACATTCAGCCAGTTTCGTAAAAAGGTCGACAACGTTAATATCAGCCCAGCCACTGATGCAGTATCTTGGCTCCCGCCTATGGTTGCACTTAAGCAACAAGACAAACAACTTCAGTCTTGGCTGGCTTATCCTAGTTGGTTGCCACAAACCCAAACGATGAACAATGTCTTTTGCGGTGGTGAAGCACAAGGAAAATTGCAATTAGACAGTTACTTTTCGTCAAATTTAGCCCATAACTATAAAGCCGTACGCAACGAACTTGATGGCTGGGAATGCTCAACAAAGTTTTCGCCTTGGTTAGCCAATGGTTGCTTATCGGCAAGACAAGTCGTGGTAGCATTAAAGCAATTTGAGTTGCAACAAGGAGCTAACGAATCGACCGAGTGTATTTTGTATGAGCTGCTTTGGCGTGAGTATTTCCATTTTTACGCGCATAAATTCAATACGCTGGTGTTTAGATTTTCAGGCATTAATGGGCGTAAACCATTAACCAGTTTTTACGCCCAACGCATTCAAGCTTGGAAAACCGCCACTACACCTTATCCGTTTGTGAATGCATTGATGAAGCAGTTAAATGACACTGGCTATATGTCAAACCGCGGCAGGCAAATTGTAGCAAGTTGCTTGGTCAATGAACTGCAATGTGATTGGCGTTATGGGGCGGCGTATTTTCAACAGCAATTAATTGATTATGATCCAGCTGTGAATTGGGGCAATTGGCAGTATCTAGCCGGAGTTGGCGCCGACCCACGCGGTTCGAGACGTTTTAATCTGCAAAAACAGCAGCAGACATACGATCCACAAGGATTATTTATTAATGCATGGTTGGGACGTGAGGCATTACAGCAACATGATGAGAGCCATGCGTTATATTGTATCGATAGTGTCGATATAACCGATTGGCCAAGGAGTTAATGTCAGTTCAACTTGAGAAAGCTGTGCTCAAACGTTAACTTTTACCCTGCTTGTTTGACCTTTATTCGGCAAACCAGTACCCTGCGATTTCATCGATATGGATTAATAAGAGTATCACTATGTCTGTCGAACAAATCATTACCGATAAATTGAATCACGCTTTTGCGCCATTGCATCTAGAGGTGATTAATGAAAGTAACCGTCATCATGTGCCGCCTAATTCAGAAACCCATTTTAAAGTGGTTGTAGTTAGCGATCAATTTAGCGAACAGCGTTTACTTGCTCGTCACCGTTTGGTTAACCAAGCACTTGCAGACGAATTAGCCAACGGTGTACATGCCTTATCTATCAATGCTTACAGCCAGCCAGAATGGCAAGCTTTAGATGAAGTACCTAAAACGCCTAACTGTAAAGGCTAATGTTTCTCACTTTGTCTAGTGTATAAAAAACCTCACCGATGACGTGAGGTTTTTTGTTTTTGTCGTAAATCAGTTGTATTTGTCACTCGTTATGAATATGTTACAGTCATGGAGTAGAAGAGCCTGATTGATAAAGGATATAGACATGGGCAAGGTGGTACCAATCTGCTGGTTAATGGTTCTTATATTACTATTTGGCTGTCAACAAGAGGCGCCAGCAAAGGCAAACTCTGTTTCTCAAACTGATTTACTCCCTCATCAAGTTATTAAATGGCGTTTAGCAACCTCATGGCCGAAAAACTTGCCCGGTTTAGGCATGGCCCCAGAACGATTTGCGCAGTTAGTCAAACAAATGTCAAACGGACGTTTAGTGATTACGGTTTATGGCGCCGGAGAGTTGATGCCTGCATTATCGGTTTTTGATGGTGTAAGTAACGGCACCATTGAAATGGCGCATAGCGCTTCATATTATTGGAAAGGCAAAGCTCCCGCCGCGCAGTTTTTTTCATCAATTCCTTTTGGTTTAACCGCACAACAGATGAATGCATGGCTTCATTATGGTGGTGGGATGGCATTGTGGGATGGCATTGTGGGAGGAAGTTTATCAGCCTTTTGGCGTGTTACCGTTAGCAGGAGGAAATACCGGCATGCAAATGGGCGGCTGGTTTAATAAAGTCATTGCAACACCTGAAGATTTTAAAGGTCTTAAAATGCGCCTACCTGGCATTGGGGGCGAGGTGCTTAAGAAACTGGGTGGTGTTCCTGTTGATGCGCTAGCTGGCAGGGAATTATACAGCGCGCTTCAAACCGGGGCTATTGATGCTGCTGAGTGGGTCGGACCTTATAATGATTTATCGCTAGGTTTGTATCAGGTGGCTAAGTACTACTATTATCCAGGCTGGCACGAGCCTGGATCGACTATGGAATTTCTCATTAACAAGCAGGCTTTCTCTGCCTTGCCTGAAGATTTACAAATGATGGTTAAAGTTGCGGCAAGTGCCATTAACCAAGATATGTTAGATGATTATACTCAAGGCCATATTGCTGCCATGGACGTATTGCTTAACGAACACAATGTCCAAGTGAAAGCTTTTCCCTATAGTGTTATGCGAGCATTAAAAAATGCCCGAGATGATGTCCTTAATCATGAAGCGGCTAAAGATCCGCTATTTAATAAAGTATTAGAGTCATATATCGCTAATGAGAAGTCTGTGAAACGTTATTTTAGTTATACCGAAGATGCGTTAAGTCAGTTTGAAATAGATGAACAACATCCGCAGTAAACTCTGACTGTGACAATGCTGGAATAGTGATAGTATCTGGTTATTAGGCTTTATATTGTCAGATTTTTAAATTTATTTTGGAGAAAGCAATGCCTTTATTAGACAGTTTTACCGTAGACCATACACGTATGAATGCGCCAGCGGTTCGTGTTGCTAAGCATATGAGCACGCCAAGTGGCGATGCTATTACTGTATTCGATTTGCGTTTTTGTGCACCCAATAAAGATATCCTCAGCGAGCGTGGTATTCATACGCTTGAGCATTTATTCGCTGGCTTTATGCGTGATCATTTGAATGGTGATGGTATTGAGATTATTGACATTTCACCTATGGGATGTCGCACAGGTTTTTACATGAGCTTAATTGGTCAACCGACAGAAAGTAACGTTGCTGATGCTTGGTTAGCAGCCATGATTGACGTCACAAATGTGATTGATCAAAAAGATATCCCTGAATTAAATGAGTATCAATGTGGCACATACGAGATGCACTCATTAGAACAAGCTCAAGATATTGCGCGGATGATTATTGCTGCTGGCGTAAGCGTTAACCAAAATGATGATCTCAAACTGAGTGATGAAATTTTAGGTAAATTATAATTCAATTGATTAACTCGGTAATCATAAAGCGGCTTTAGCCGCTTTTTTTGAAAATAGCACATCTCAATGTCGAGTAAACGTTAAAAGTACGCTATTTTTATGTGAAAAAAACCGTTATTGTGATGCTTATGTTTTAGTTAGTAACTTGTCAAATTAAGCGATTTTTGCGTGAACAGACACATATACGGAGATTAATATGTCTAACCACCCATTTAGCCTGTCAGTGATAGCCACCGCAGTGCTTTATGTTTGCTATTCAACCAATGCTGTTGCCGAAACGGTAACAGAGTCTATTGATAAGATTAATAATCAACTTGAGTTGCAGCAGTCATCAATAAGCCAATATCATTATCGTCAGAGTGATATTGTGCTCGGTTTGGCGGGCGCAACAGTATTACCTGCTACACCACATCAAAATGTGATGTTCACCCATGCGGGTGCCACAGACGGTGTTGCTATTTTACAAGATGGAATCTTCTTTTCTCCGGCGCCGTATTCAGGACAGCATCTAGTATTGCAACCTAATTTGTTGCATCAACAACAAGTATCCTTTACGGGGATGACCAGTGTCACCGAAAGCTCTGAAGCCGCTTTTGGTAAATTGGATTATCAGTCTGTACAAATTAGCCCTAAAAAAGCTGCAACTGATGTTAACCTTGAAGGCAGTGATAATAGCGCCATCAATGGTGGTGTCATAGTGAGTGGCACTTCAAAAGAATCTGGTATGTTACTGGCGGTTGATTATCAATCAGCGTCAGACGATGTCGGTTATCGTATTTCGCAAGAGGCCGATACCACCCAAAAAGATATTTTATTTAAAATAGCAGCCAAAAGTTTACCTGGTGCGCGCAACCAACAGACTACCGAATTCAGTTACCAGTATTCATCGCAAGACAGTGATCGCGGAAACTTAGGGCTAACCTCTGCAGATTTCGCCTTAAACCCGACTGCCTTATATTCCGCATCCAGCACAGATAACACAGATGGCGAACGTCAACGTTATGTACTCGCTCATAAGGTGATATTGTCAGCGACGTCAACCATGGATACTGATTTTTACTATCAAACCTATTCGCAACAAACTCAAGAAATGCGTTTTGTTGATGGTGTGCAGATTGATAATGACTCACTAACTGACATTGCGACGTTTGAAACATCACCCACTGTCGATGGCATGAACTTAGGCGCGTTAACGCAAAACAACGACTTTGCTGGCTTTGGTGTGCAAACTAAAGGTGTCACTATGTATGGTCAACATCAAGTGACTTATAGTGCACGTTATCACACCGACAAAGCTGAAATGCGTTTAGGTCAACGAGATTGGTTATGGGGCAATGATTTGGTACTTTTGCCCACCACAGACAATGAATATGCCCTAACATATACTGACGATGCTTCAGCTTTTTCATCTGCGGTAGATACCAAATTAAATTATGGTCAGTGGTCTGTTAACCTTGGTTTAGGTTATGAGCATGTCAGTGTTTCGCGCGAGCTTGGTGATGTAAATACGAGTCTTAATGCTGCTGATTTTTCTGATGATGGCTGGTTGCCATCTATTGAAGTGGCTTATCAGAGTGGGCCTTGGTTAGTCGCGTTACAAGCCAAACAAGCTTGGACCGCCGCATCAGCTGGCAATATTGAGCAAACGGCGCAAGAAGCACTGCAATATCAATTAGCGTTAAGCTATCAACAAGATGCTTTATCGATTGCCATGACGGCTTATATCCATGATTACGATAGCCAGCATGTGAGCTGTTTGCCGGGCATGGTATGTGATTATGAGCAAATATCATTACAAGAGAATATTAAAGATGTCTCAGTTGTCGGCGCAGATTTGAGCATAGCCTATGGCGTTAGTTTTGATAGTTTTTCAATTCCTCTTAAAGCCAAATATCAATATACCCAAGCTGAAACAGATAATGCTAATTGCAATGAGTTGATGGGATGTTTTGCTGCTAATAGTCAACTACCTTGGGTACCTGAACAACAACTGACCTTAAGCTCAGGTGTTGTTTATGGCGACTTTTCTATTATGGCTCAAGCCTTGTATCAATCTGAATTAGGTTATCAAGGTGGCTTCACAAATGAGCGTGCTATCGATAGTCAATGGAAAGTTGATATCGCCGCAACTTACCGTTTGACTGAGCAGCACGAGCTGTATGTTCGTGTAGAGAATTTGTTAGACGAAGAGTTAGTGGCAAATCGCACTGTAATGGGATCCCAAGGACAGTCTGAAATGACGACTTACTTTGGTTATCAAGGCCATTTCTAGAGAATCGTTTATAGGCTAAGGTAAGCTGTAGACATAGTCGATCACAACTGATGTGACTTTGATGTCAAAATACCAATACTCCTCAAGTGATGACTCATTTGGGGAGTATTATTTATGTCACAATTGTTCTCGTGGTTGAACAGCTGAAATTTATTTCTTTAAAATTAATGCGATAGTTTTTTTATCAGATTTTCGTATACGGCATAACCTTGCAGGTTCTTATTCGTTCAGTCTGATCTAAAAATCATTTAACAAAGTAATGTATTGGTATGAAAACACCTATAATTTTCGTGGCGATAGTCTCATATTTGCGGTAAAATGCGCGCGACCAGCGTGATTACGATCGCATTTTCGAGTTAAATCTGCGCTAGCTCAAACGTGAGGCATTTGTTAATGCTTTGTTTTTGCAGCGGAACGTGGCGCATTGTCTTTCCTTCAAACGTAGTGCTTGTGGATATGATTACAATTAAGAAAGGATTGGAACTGCCTATAGCAGGCGGACCAGAGCAAGTTATCCATAATGGCCCAGCCATTAGACACGTAGCGACTTTGGGTGAAGAGTATATTGGCTTACGTCCAACGATGAAAATCAAAGTGGGCGATAAAGTACAAAAAGGCCAAGTTCTTTTTGAAGATAAAAAGAACTTAGGCGTTAAATATACGGCTTTAGCCAGTGGTACTATTTTAGAAATCAACCGAGGTGCAAGACGTGTACTTCAGTCAGTTGTTATTGCTGTGGAAGGTGACGATAGCGTTACTTTTGCTCAATACGATGCTGATAAGTTAGACACGTTAGACGTACAAGTTGTTCGTGATAATCTGATTGACTCAGGTTTGTGGACTGCTTTACGTACACGCCCTTTCAGTAAAGTGCCGGCTGTAGATGCTACTGCTGCAGGTATTTTTGTTACTGCAATTGATACCCAACCTCTTGCTGCCGATCCTGTGGTAGTCATAGCTCAACATAAAGAAGATTTTGCTAACGGCCTTAAGGTTCTAGCACGATTGACTGAAGGTAAAGTTTACCTATGTAAAGCACAAGGTGCCGATATCCCAGCAGCCAATGCTCAAGTCCAAGAGTTTGCGGGTAAACATCCAGCAGGCCTTGTGGGTACGCATATTCACAACGTTCTTCCAGCTTCAGCAACTCGTACTGTGTGGCATATTGGCTATCAGGATGTGATTGCTTTTGGTCAACTGTTCACTCAAGGTGTATTAAACACTGAACGTGTGGTTGCAATTGGTGGTCCTAAAGCGAAAAAACCTCGTCTAGTTCGTACCGTTTTGGGTGCAAGCATGACTGAACTGACTGCTGATGAAACAGTTGGTGATGGTGTTCGTGTGATTTCGGGCTCAGTGTTAAGCGGTCGCACAGCGGTTGGACCTCAAGCTTATCTGGGGCGTTATCATCAGCAGGTGAGCGTACTGGAAGAAGGGACAGAAAAAGAATTGTTCGGTTGGGCTATGCCTGGCGCAGATAAATTCTCTATCACTCGTGCATTCTTAGGCCACTTAAGCCCATCGCGTCTATTTAATATGACCACTAGCACCTGCGGTTCAGACCGTGCAATGGTACCTATTGGTAACTATGAACGCGTGATGCCTCTAGACATTCTACCTACTATGCTACTTCGTGATTTACTCTCTGGCGATTTTGACGGCGCAGCCCGTTTAGGCGCATTAGAGTTAGATGAAGAAGATTTGGCATTGTGTACGTTCGTATGTCCAGGTAAGTATGACTACGGTTCATATTTGCGTGATTGTTTAGATACGATCGAGAGGGAAGGCTAATGAGTTTGAAAGATTTTATCGAACGTATTGAGCCGCAATTTGAAAAAGGCGGCAAGTACGAAAAGTGGTATGCCCTTTATGAAGCGGCTGCCACAGTATTTTATACTCCGGGTAAAGTGAACAAAGGGGCAACCCACGTTCGCGATAATGTTGACCTAAAACGTATCATGATTACGGTTTGGGCATGTACATTCCCAGCAATGTTTTTTGGTATGTATAACGTAGGCTTACAAGCTCAAGTCGCGATGGCAGCCGGTTTCGGTACGCCAGATGTTTGGCAAGTTGGCTTATTTGAGTTATTTGGCGCTCAACTTACTGCAGACTCTGGCATTACGTCCTTGATGTTCTACGGTGCGTGCTTCTTCCTACCTATCTACGCCGTGACTTTCATCGTCGGTGGTTTTTGGGAAGTGCTATTTGCATCAGTGCGTGGTCATGAAGTTAACGAAGGTTTCTTTGTTACCTCGGTACTATTTGCTCTGACTTTACCGGCTACTATTCCATTGTGGATGGTTGCACTAGGTATTACCTTCGGTGTGGTTGTAGCGAAAGAAATCTTTGGCGGTACAGGGCGTAACTTCTTAAACCCTGCATTGGCTGGTCGAGCTTTCTTGTACTTTGCCTACCCATTAAGCATGTCTGGTGATACTACTTGGGTTGTTGCTGATGGTTATTCAGGTGCAACAGCATTAAGCCAAGCAGCACAAGGTACGTTTGACTATGCCTCAACGGCTAACTGGATTGACTCTTTCATGGGCTTCATTCCTGGTTCAGTCGGTGAAGTCTCTACCTTTGCTATTTTACTCGGTGGTCTGGTTATCATTTATGCCCGCATTGCCTCTTGGCGAATTGTCAGTGGTGTTTTCTTAGGTATGGTTGCTATTGCGACTTTACTTAACATGATTGGCAGTGACACCAACCCGATGTTTGCAATGCCTTGGTATTGGCACTTAGTGTTAGGTGGATTTGCATTTGGTATGATGTTTATGGCGACAGACCCTGTTTCTGCGTCGTTTACTAATACCGCTAAGTGGGCATACGGTTTCCTTATTGGTGCAATGGTAGTGTTTATCCGTGTGGTTAACCCTGCATTCCCTGAAGGTATTATGTTAGCTATTTTGTTTGCTAACCTATTTGCTCCTTTATTTGACCACTTTGTCGTACAGTCAAATATCAAGCGGAGGATTGCTCGTGGCTAGTAATAAAGATTCGTTCGGAAGAACGCTATTTGTTGTTGTCGGCTTATGTCTTATCTGTTCAGTACTGGTTTCGACCGCTGCCGTGGTGTTAAAGCCTATTCAGCAAGAAAATAAGTTACTCGATAAGCAAAAGTATATTCTTGAAGCGGCGAGCCTGATAAATACCAAAGAAGGTAAAGTCACCAAGAAAGAAATCCTAAGCAAGTACGAACAATATGTTGAAGCTCGCTTAGTTGATCTTAAAACCGGTGAGTTTGTTGAAGGTAATGCTAACCTTTACGATCAACGTAAAGCGTCTCGTGATACTGACACTTCGTCTGTGCCAGAAAACGATATTGCCTCGATTAAACGTGTTGCAGATACCGCAGTGGTTTACCTTGTTCATAATGATGAAGGTAAACTGACTAGCGTCATTCTTCCTATTCACGGTTATGGTTTGTGGTCAACCATGTATGCACTTTTGGCACTTGAAGCTGACTTAAATACAGTTCAAGGACTTGTTTACTATGACCAAGGCGAAACGCCTGGTTTAGGTGGCGAAGTTGAAAATCCAAAATGGAAAGCATTGTGGAAAGGTAAGCAGTTATTTGATGCGCAAGGCAATCTGGCGATTAGTGTAACTAAAAACCCTGTAGTGGCGAGTTCTGTTCATGGTGTTGATGCACTTTCCGGTGCAACACTTACCAGTAACGGTGTACAACACTCATTGCAGTTTTGGTTAGGTAAAGAAGGTTTTGCAAACTTTATCGCTAAAGCACACAACGGAGGGTTAAGCTAATGGCTGACGCTAAAGAACTTAAACAGGTTCTAACCGGACCTATTATCAATAACAACCCAATTGCATTGCAAATTCTGGGTGTGTGTAGCGCACTTGCTGTGACCAGTAAGTTAGAAACAGCATTGGTAATGACGATTGCATTAACTGCGGTAACAGCGTTTTCTAACCTGTTTATCTCACTTATCCGTAATCATATTCCAAGCAGTGTGCGTATTATTGTACAGATGACCATTATTGCTTCGTTAGTGATTGTGGTTGACCAAGTATTACAAGCTTATGCCTACGCTATTTCTAAGCAGTTATCGGTGTTCGTTGGCTTAATTATTACTAACTGTATCGTAATGGGTCGTGCTGAAGCTTACGCAATGAAAACCCCGCCTATGATGAGCTTTATGGATGGTATCGGTAACGGTTTAGGTTACGGTGCAATTCTATTGTCTGTCGGCGTAGTGCGTGAACTATTTGGTAATGGTTCATTATTCGGCGTAGAAATCCTCAGTAAAATCTCTGACGGTGGTTGGTATCAACCTAACGGTTTATTACTGCTACCACCGAGTGCATTCTTCTTGATCGGTGGTCTGATCTGGTTGATCCGTACGTATAAGCCAGAGCAAGTTGAAGCAAAAGGGTAAACGCAATGGAACATTATATTAGTTTATTAATTCGCTCCGTTTTCATTGAAAACATGGCGCTAGCGTTCTTCTTAGGTATGTGTACTTTCTTAGCAGTATCAAAGAAAATCACTACTGCGATGGGCCTAGGTGTTGCAGTTATCGTGGTACTGGCTATTTCGGTTCCTGCTAACCAAATTATTTATCAAGGTCTGTTAGCTCCAGGTGCTCTAGCTTGGGCTGGTTTCCCTGATGCTGATTTGAGCTTCTTGAAGTTCATCACCTTTATCGGTGTGATTGCAGCACTTGTGCAAATTTTGGAAATGGCTTTAGACAAGTATTTTCCACCTTTGTACAACGCGTTGGGTATTTTCTTACCTTTGATTACCGTGAACTGTGCAATTTTCGGTGCAGTATCTTTCATGGTAGAGCGTGATTATAACCTTGGCGAGAGCGTAGTATTTGGTATTGGCTCTGGTATTGGTTGGGCGTTAGCAATCGTATTGCTAGCCGGTATCCGTGAAAAGATGAAATATTCTGACGTGCCAAATGGCTTACGAGGCTTAGGGATTACCTTCGTTTCTGCAGGTCTTATGGCTCTAGGTTTCATGTCATTCTCAGGTGTTTCTCTGTAAGAGTCACTGAGACGACGCATTAATTTGAACCTTTAAGGATAAGTGAATGGGTATTCTTGAATCTACTCCACTAGAAGTCTATCTAGGTGTGAGTATGTTTACTGTGATTGTCTTGGTTTTGGTGTTAGTGATTTTATTCGCTAAATCAAAACTAGTGGCAAGCGGTGATATCATTATTGGTATTAACGGCGACGCAGATAAAGCAATTAAAACAGGTGCTGGCGGCAAGTTACTTGGCGTTTTAGCAGACAACGGCATCTTCGTATCAAGTGCTTGTGGTGGCGGTGGCTCATGTGGTCAGTGTCGTGTGAATATTAAGTCTGGTGGTGGTGATATTCTGCCAACCGAACTTGATCACATTAGCAAGGGCGAAGCTCGTCAAGGTTGTCGTTTATCTTGTCAGGTAAACGTTAAATCTGATATGGAAATTGAACTTGATGAAGAAATCTTCGGCATCAAGAAATGGGAATGTGCTGTTATCTCTAACGATAACAAAGCGACGTTCATTAAAGAACTTAAGCTGCAAATTCCTGATGGCGAGTCTGTGCCTTTCCGCGCCGGTGGTTACATTCAGATTGAAGCGCCTGCTCATCATATTAAGTATGCTGAGTTTGAAGTGCCTGATAAGTATCGTGGTGACTGGGAACACTTTGGTTTCTTCAAGTTAGAGTCTAAAGTAGACGAAGAAACCATTCGTGCTTACTCTATGGCTAACTATCCAGAAGAGTTTGGGATTATTATGTTGAACGTGCGTATTGCTACGCCACCGCCACGTAATTTAACCTTGCCTTGCGGTAAAATGTCTTCATATATTTGGAGCTTAAAAGCCGGTGATAAAGTGACTATTTCTGGTCCATTTGGTGAGTTCTTTGCTAAAGATACCGATGCAGAAATGGTATTTATTGGTGGCGGTGCAGGTATGGCCCCGATGCGCTCACATATTTTTGACCAATTAAAGCGTCTTAAATCTAAGCGTAAGATCAGTTTCTGGTACGGTGCGCGTTCTCAACGTGAAATGTTCTATGTAGAAGACTTTGATGGCTTAGCGGCTGAAAATGAGAACTTCAAATGGCATGTCGCGTTATCAGATCCGCAAGCAGAAGATAACTGGACTGGTTATACTGGATTTATCCATAACGTATTGTATGAAAACTATTTACGTGACCATGATGCGCCAGAAGATTGTGAGTTCTACATGTGTGGACCTCCAATGATGAACGCAGCTGTTATTGGTATGCTAAAAGATTTAGGTGTCGAAGACGAAAATATCTTATTAGATGATTTCGGTGGTTAATGAGTTAACCCATAACATCGACATGTAAGTCATGAGATTGCAGCAGTGCAGACAGGGTGGTTAAACACAGGTCTCGCATGCTGCAATTTTTTTTGTTCATTTAATACAAGTGTAAATTTGAGATGACTGTAAATTCAATCAAGTTACTGCTATTGCCAGCGGTTTTATTATTTGTGAGTGCATGTAGCTCTCCAGAGCCTATTATTTCATTATCTGGCAGTACAATGGGTACCACTTATCATATTAAAGTGGTCAGTAATAAAAGCTTACCCGAACCACAACTACTGCAAGCTGAAATTGACATGGCATTGGAGGTGGTTAACGATCAAATGTCGACTTACCGTCCTGACTCAGAACTGTCTAAGTTTAATCAATTGCAGGTGCAGCAGAGCGTTAGCGTCTCGGCCGATACAATTAAGGTGATTAAAGAGGGCATGCGTCTTTATAATGAGACTGATGGTGCATTAGATATCACTTTAGGCCCAGTGGTTAATTTATGGGGATTTGGTCCCGATAAGCGCCCTATATCAGAACCTACTCAAGCTCAAATTGATGCAGCAAAAGCTAAAATGGGCATACATGAGCTGTCTGTAAACGGTTTGACATTAACCAAGCATAATGCAGATTTGTATGTCGATTTATCTTCAATTGCCAAAGGTTTTGGCGTCGACAAGGTTGCCGCTTTATTAGATAAATATCATGTATCTGGTTATTTAGTTGAAATTGGTGGCGAACTGAATGTCAAAGGAACTAAGAGTGATAATACCCCTTGGCGAGTAGCTGTAGAGCAACCAACCAGCGAAGGTCAAGCGGTTCAGCAAATCATTGAACCTGGCACTATGTCATTGGCAACTTCGGGTGATTATCGTAACTTTTATCAAGAAAATGGTGAGCGCTTCTCACATTTAATTGATCCTCGTACCGGCTATCCAATAAAGCATCAATTAGCTTCAGCAACCGTGTTACACTCTAGTTGTATGACCGCAGATGGATATGCAACGGCCATGATGGTGTTAGGTACAGAGGCTTCATTGGCGTTAGCTAAAAAGAACAATTTAGCGGTAATGTTGATAGAGAAGCAAGAGCAGGGATATCAGGTCTATTACAGTGATGCGTTTAAATCGTATCTTAAGTAGCTTGCTTATTTTTAAACTGGTTGATTGAGCTACTAATTTATTGAACCAGTTTACCCTAATCTGAATGAGTCAATAGGAGTTTGTGATGAGTACATTTATTGCAGCGTTTGTGGTTTTATTATTATTTTTTTGCTAATGTCCATTGGCTATATCGTAAAGAAAAAAGCGGTAGAAGGCAGTTGCGGTGGTTTAGGTGTTTTAGGTATAGAGAAAGCCTGTGACTGTGATGATCCATGTGATAAACGCAAACGCCGTATGGAAAAAGAGCAAGCTCGAAATAAGTTGCTTAACCAAAATCGCATTATTTAACCTCGTTAATTATTTTAAGCTTAGGTTATTTCACTAATGCTTTGTAAAGAGCCTTCATTTTGAAGGCTTTTTTTATGCTTGAGTATTGCTGGTCAGTTACAAAGCTTAGTTATAATGATAATGGTTATCAATTGTAAGTGTGTGAAAATAAAGGATAATTTGCATTTTACCCTATAGTGTTTTATTCTGTTTGTAATTGATCAAGATCACATTACTTCTCGAGGACACTACTATGAAAGGTCATCCTAAAGTCATCAGCCAACTCAATCGTGTACTTACTTGTGAGCTGACCGCTATTAACCAATACTTTTTACATGCTCGTATGTTTAAGCATTGGGGATTGGAAAAGCTTAATGAGAAAGAATATAAAAAATCGATTGAAGACATGAAGCATGCTGACAAGCTGATTGAACGTGTATTGTTTCTTGAAGGTTTACCTAACCTACAACAGTTAGATAAATTGCGTATTGGTGAACATGCTGAAGAAATGCTTAGCTGCGATCTCACTGCGATAACGGAACAAATTGCCATTTTGCGTGAAGCCATTAAGGTATGCGAAACTCAGCAAGATTATGTTAGTCGCGATTTAATGGAAGATTTACTCGAAGATGAAGAAGAGCATTTAGATTGGATTGAATCACAACAAGAGCTCATCACTCAAACGGGTATTCAAAATTACCTTCAATCACAAATTAACGATTAATAGGACATTATTATGAAAGGTCATCCAGAAGTCATCGATGCGCTCAATAGTTTATTAACCGGCGAATTATCTGCTATGGATCAATATTTTGTCCATGCTCACATGTATGAGGATTGGGGATTTAACGAACTTTATACCCGTATTCTACATGAATCAGACGATGAAAAATTACATGCAGCTAAGTTGATCCAACGTATTTTATTTTTAGAAGGCACTCCAGATGTTGCCAGTCGTGAAGCGCTCAACATAGGTAAAGATGTGCAACAAATGCTACAAAATGATCTTGCATATGAATACCATGTGGCTGATCATTTACGTAAGGTTATCGGCTTATGTGAGCAAAAGGCTGATTACCAAACCCGTGAAATTTTAGAGGTGTTATTAGATGACACTGAATCTGATCATATGTATTGGTTAGAAAAGCAATTAGGTCTTATTGAACGTATTGGTTTACAGAACTATTTACAGACTAAAATGTAACGACTTAGTCGACACGTTACATGTTAGTAAAGCCCAACTCAGTTTGGGCTTTTTTGTGTTCGTGAGACAATGATTGAATACTGTTTTTATATACAGTATCATTGTTTTTAATTGAGTAAATGATGATGGTTATAGAATGCGTAAAATCATTCACATCGATATGGATTGTTATTTTGCTGCAGTAGAAATGCGAGATTTTCCTGAATTACGAGGAAAGCCCATTGCTGTTGGCGGCAGAAGTGATCGTCGCGGTGTGATAAGTACCTGCAGTTATGAGGCCCGCAAATTTGGCGTGCGAAGTGCTATGTCTAGTTATCATGCACTGCAGCTGTGCCCGCAGTTAATTTTAGTGCCAGGGCGCATGGATGTATATAAATCGGTGTCTGTGCAAATACGTGAGATCTTTCATCGATACACAGATCTTGTCGAACCCTTGTCTCTAGACGAAGCTTATCTTGATGTGACTGATTGCGATGCTCACCAAGGCAGCGCCACGTTAATTGCCAAGGCTATTCGAAATGATATATTTGAGACCACAGGTTTAACCGCCTCAGCGGGTATTGCACCGATTAAGTTTTTAGCTAAAATCGCTTCCGATTTAAATAAACCCAACGGCCAATATGTCATCACTCCTAATCAAATTAGTGATTTTGTAAAAGATCTTCCTCTGAGTAAAATTCCTGGCGTCGGTAAAGTCACTTCAAAAAAGTTAGCTGATATTGGCTTAACCACCTGCTACGACGTGCAACAGTATCCAAAAGCGCAATTAATTGAGGTATTTGGCAAATTTGGTCATGTATTAGCTGAGCGATCACAAGGGATAGATCCAAGACAAATTAGTCCGCATCGGGTACGAAAGTCTGTTGGGGTTGAAACTACGTTAGCCAAAGACATTTTTACCTTAGAGCAATGTCGTCAAGTATTACCACAGCTGATTCAAGAACTGAGTGCTCGGGTTCATCGCAGTGCTAAAGATAGACAGATCCACAAGCAAGTTGTGAAGCTGAAATTTAATGATTTTAAACAGACCACCATCGAACATCGCAGTGATGAAATGTCGATTAATTTGTTTCATGATTTACTGCAACAGGCTTTGCTGCGCAGCCAAGGGCGAGGTATTCGCTTATTGGGGGTTAGTGTTGGTTTAGCTGATACAACATTGGCTGTTACAGATAATCCAGTGGCACATATTACTCAGCTTGATTTGCAGTTTTAAAGGTTAGAGTTGCAATGAAAAACGCTCAAGTCTAAAACTAAAAAACGACATTTCTGTCGTTTTTTGGTTTTACGCATAAATCATCGCTACTGATTACGCTTCTTTAGCTGGAATACGCTCTAATACGGCAAGTAGCAATTCCCAGTACTGACCAACAGTGGTGATGTTGACCATTTCATCAGGGCTATGTGGATAGCGAATAGTCGGCCCAATAGAGACCATGTCCATTAGTGGATAAGGCTCTTTAAATAAACCACATTCTAGACCTGCATGGATAACCATCACGGTTGGATCTTTTTTATAAATATCGTTATAGGTGTCTCGCACAATTGCCATTACAGGTGAGCTAGTATCTGGTTTCCAACCCGGGTAAGCACCGCTTAAATCAATGCTAGCACCCGATAGGTTTGATAGTGCGGTTAGCATACCGGTGACTTCTTCACGACCTGAATCAATTAATGAACGAATAAGGCATAATATTTCTACGCTTTCATCTTCAGTGCTGATAACGCCTATATTTAGTGATGTTTCAGTGACGCCTTCCACTTCATCACTCATGCGCATTACACCATTAGGGCAAGCATGTAATAAGTCGATTAAGGTATTTTGCGCTTCTTCGCCCATGACTTTGGTGGGTGCATCTATGGTGGCTAAGCTCAGTAGCATGCCTGGGTCTGCAACGGCTAATTCTTCACGAACTAGGGCTTGGAACGATTCAATGGCTTGCTTTAGTGCGTCAATATTTTCTACTGGTAGCATAAATTGCACGTTAGCTTCACGCGGAATGGCATTACGCAGCGAGCCACCACTAAAGCTAACTAGCTCTAGGGCTAATTCGTCACTGTATTTAAACAAAAAGCGCGCTAATAACTTATTAGCATTACCACGTCCAAGGTGAATGTTAACCCCAGAGTGACCGCCTTTTAATCCTGACATGGTCAGTGAAAAGCTGGTGTTGCTTTGTTCTGGTGCTTGCCAAGACATTGGTACACTTATCTGTGCATCAACACCGCCGGCGCAACCCATGTAGATTTCACCTTCTTGCTCAGAGTCGGTGTTGATTAAGATTTCTGCATCAAGGTAACCGGCTTCTAAACCAAAAGCGCCCGTCATGCCAGCTTCTTCATCAATGGTGAGCAGTACTTCGAGTGGCCCGTGCTTAATGTCTTTACTGCCTAAAACAGCCAGCGCCGAAGACATACCAATACCGTTATCAGAACCTAAGGTTGTTCCTCTAGCTTTAACCCAATCACCGTCTACATAAGCTTCAATCGGATCGGTTTCAAAGTTATGTACTTTGTCGGCATTTTTTTGCGGCACCATATCAATGTGCGCTTGTAACACCACTATTTTACAGTTTTCCATTCCTGCTGTGGCAGGCTTACGGATGATCAAGTTACCGACTTTGTCTTCAACAACCGCAAGGCCTTGAGCTTTTGCCCATTGCTGAATATGTTGTGATAACGCATGTTCATGCTTTGATGGATGTGGAATAGCGCAAATTTGTTCAAACCATTGCCATAGAGGCTGAGGATATAATTGAGTTAATGCAGTCACGAAACGCCCTCTAAGATGAAATCAAGTCGATATACGACACAGAATATAACTGCAATTATTTTAACATATTCTGCGCAGTTACTTGATATTGCGATACCGATTTGCCAAGGTTTAGTCCACAAATCTGTAAATAATTATGAACCCACTAATTTATCTGTATTCCTAAAGAGTAAGGATCTTGTATGACCCAAGTGAATAAAGCGGTTACCGCGTTCCAAGTGCCAATTATTGATGTCACAAGTGATGGGGCTATTTTTGAAGGCGAAGGTTGGGACGCTGTTGTCGTGATAGCGACGAGTTTAGCTGAGATTAAACAAGATGAAGTGAGTTTGCTTGCTGCACACGCCCGCCAAATTGATATGCGTGTCGGTAAAAGTGCCACGCTCCTTTTTGCACCAGGGTTGGCCGGTGGTCGATTGATCATCTCTCCAGTGGCTGATAGCGGCAATGAGTATAGCGATGTGAGGATTTTTGCCAAAGCTGCTCGAGAGGGGATTGCCATTGCTAAAGCCGCAGGTGCCACTAAACCTTTATTAGTTGTACCAAGCGTAACTGACAAGCGTTTTGCTAATGCTGAACAAGTTGCCGCACTGGCGTGTGGACAAGAGCTTTGGCAACCGTTAGAAGCACGAGAAGCAAAGTCTTTGCCACCGAGTTTAACCGCGATTGGACTATTGAATACCGCCACCCATAGTTTATTACTTAATGCGGCAGAGTCTGGACGAGTATTGGCGCGCGATCTTTGTGGTACAGAACCTGAGCGTATGTCGGCTATTGGGTTTGCACAATATTGTGTTGATGCTTTTGCTGATAGCGGTTTGGCTGTCTCTGTGATTGATCAAGCCGAGCAGTTAAAAGCGCAATATCCATTATTAAGCGCTGTTGGCAGAAGCTCTTTTGATGTGGCTCGTCATCATCCACGAGTGGTAAAGCTTGAATATGTTGGTGAAGGCACTATTACCAAAACCTTATTCTTTGCAGGTAAAGGCGTGGTTTACGACACTGGTGGCGCTGATATTAAAGTTGCCGGGTCAATGGCTGGCATGAGCCGTGATAAAGGTGGCGCAGCTGCGGTTGCCGGTTTAATGAAGGCGCTATCGATACTTAAACCTAAAGGGATCAAAGTGGTCGCCGAGCTTGGATTAGTGAGAAACAGTATTGGCAGTGATGCATTTGTTACCGATGAAATTATTGCCAGTCACGCAGGTGTGCGAGTCCGTATAGGTAATACCGATGCTGAAGGGCGTTTAGTGCTAGCCGATTTGTTATCCCATTTACGTTTACAGGCTCAAACTGCGGTGAATCCAAAATTGTTTTCGGTGGCGACGTTAACCGGTCATGTTGTACGAGCCTACGGTGGTTACCCTGCATTAGTTGAAAATAGCGTGGCTAAAAAGCAAGGTGTTGCAGCAACATTAGCTGAAGTGGGGCAATTATGGGGGGAACCATTTGAGGTTTCACAATTACGTCCAGAAGACTTTGATAAAGTTGCCGATAAAAATGGCGCTGCAGATGTGATGTCATCGAATAATGCTCCGTCTTCAATTACGGCTCGTGGGCATCAATATCCTGCCGCTTTCTTGATAAAAGCGTCTGGATTAGCCGAAACACAACTGGCATTTACCCATATCGATATTGCAGGCAGTGCTGTTGAGGGCGATCCTCTCTACGGAAAGCCAACTGCAAGCCCTTTGGTTGCTTTATTACAGTTTTCTTTTTTGTAGGTGTCGCGCGATTAAGCTGTTGTAATTAATGGTATTATTTTAAATATAACATGCCGATAACAATGAGTTAACATGGTTATAATCAGAAATTATTGTAATTAAATCACTTTTAATGAAGTTTTTGTGAATTAAAGCAAATAATACTTGTAATTAAATTACAGTTTTGTATAATTCATTTCGTCGGCAAGGAATATCATTGCCGGCTCTAGTTAATCCAGGATGGATATAGCCTCCAAGGATCTGAGTGACAAGTTGTCTCAATGGATTTGAGAAATGTACGTTCCAGGGAACCGAGCCAAGCTTTACTAGGTTTATGCAACTTAACTTTATTCAGGAGAAGACCATGTCTTATACAGGTAGCAGCAAATTTTATTGGCAAAACACTTGGTTTGCTGATGTGACAGTTTTACGTGGCGGTATATTCGCCATGAAACGTTAAGAATTGACCCTCTTTACGTCGTTTTAATATCCATCAACCTTTTGTTCGTCTCGTTTGACGGTTTAGACAAGGTGATAAACTAATATATTTATTACCACATCACATTCAGTGGTGCTAGCTTTCCTTTCCCCATACGGAATGCTTGTAACATGTCTGCCTACTCTTTTGAGTAGGCTTTTTTTTACCTGAAATTTAGCCAATTGGTTAGTGCGTTATATAAAAAACTGAAATCTTTCAATAAAAAGGCAATTGATAGCTATCAAGGTCGTAAGTACTTATAATTTCCCGCTGATTCACACCTATCCTGCGTAAAGATGTCGGCTTAGCATGTAAGCATGCCTTATCCTCATCTGTAACGATTAAAACGATAAACTCAACGTTAACCTTTGCCCAAGGACCTTCGCTCCATGTTAGAAAAATTATTTAAACTTAAACAACACAACACGAGTCTTAAACAAGAAGCGATAGCCGGTCTTACTACTTTCTTAACCATGGCCTACATTATTTTCGTCAACCCTATGATGCTTGCTGATGCAGGAATGGATCATGGTGCGGTATTTGTTGCCACATGTTTAGCCGCTGCCATAGGGTGCTTAGTTATGGGCTTATTGGCTAATTACCCTATCGCATTAGCGCCTGGTATGGGGCTTAATGCTTTTTTCACTTACACTGTAGTAGGTGAAATGGGTTATAGCTGGGAAACGGCCCTTGGTGCGGTGTTCATGTCTGGAGTGTGCTTCTTAATTCTATCTCTAGTTAGGATCCGCGAGTGGATTGTTAACTGTATTCCTATGTCATTGCGATTTGGTATCGCGGCAGGTATTGGTTTATTTTTAGCATTAATTGGCTTAAAAAATGCCGGCATTGTTGTGGCAAGTCCTGCAACATTAGTGACTATGGGTGACATTACCTCATTTCCAGCCTTGATGGCGGCGTTAGGTTTCTTCTTAATTATTGCTATGGTGCATCGTGGCCTGAAAGCGGCAGTTATTTTTAGTATTTTGATCGTGACGGCTCTCGGCATGATTTTTGGTGACGTACAGTATCAAGGCTTAGTTGCTATGCCACCGTCTATTGCACCGACATTCATGAAAATGGACTTGTCTAGTGTATTAGAAATTAGCATGTTATCTGTCGTCTTTGCTTTTTTGTTTGTTGATTTATTCGATACATCCGGCACCTTAGTTGCTGTTGCACAACGTGGTGGATTACTGGATGAAAAAGGCCGCTTGCCGCGAGTTAAACGTGCATTAACAGCAGACAGTGTTGCCACCATTACCGGTGCGGCATTGGGTACATCAACGACGACTAGCTATATTGAAAGTATTGCAGGGGTAAGTGCTGGCGGCCGCACAGGTTTAACCGCTGTGGTGGTTGGATTGTTGTTTGTTGCGGCGTTATTTTTATCGCCGTTAGCTGCTATGGTGCCAGCTTATGCAACAACTGGTACCTTGTTTTACGTGGCTATTTTAATGATGTCGGGTCTGGTGAATGTTGATTGGGAAGATATAACGGAAGCCGCTCCAGTGGTGGTGACATGTTTATTAATGCCGTTAACTTTCTCTATTGCCAATGCTATTGGCTTTGGGTTTATTTCTTACGCTGCAATCAAATTGATGACAGGACGTTTTAAAGATTTAAATTCAGGTATTTTAGTTGTAGCAGCATTGTTTGTGGCGAAATTTATTTATAGTTAATCCTTTGCCCATCAATAGGGTAAATGGTTATAAATTGGCTAAGGCCAAAACAAAAAAGGGCTATTAGCCCTTTTTTTGTTTTTCTAATAAGGCGCCAATAGCCAAGCTATTTAAGCTTAATGAAACTGAGTTAGCAGGATTAGAGACTGTTTGATAACCATTTATTAACCTGAAAATAGTTAATCTCGATAAATATTCCACTATTAGCGGCTTTCACTATGAATTATCGAGTGAATTGGGTATAAAAATGAACTGAATATTTTTTGCAAGCTGAGTGAGATAAATGGGTTATCGCCGCGTAGTAGTTAAGTTAGGCACCAGCGTGCTGACATCTGGCAGTAAAAAGCTCGATAAAGCACATATGGTTGAATTGGCCAGGCAAATGGCCTCGCTTATGCGTTCAGGCGTTGAAGTTGTATTATGTACATCGGGCGCAATAGCTGCTGGGCGAGAGCATTTACATTATCCGGTGTTGCCCGACACTATGGCGAATAAACAGTTACTTGCAGCTGTAGGTCAAAGTCAGTTAATTTTGGCGTGGTCACAATTGTTCAGTATTTACGGCTTACATGTTGGCCAGTTATTGTTAACTCGTGCTGATTTGCAAGATCGCGAACGTTATTTAAATGCCCGTGACACTTTAAATGCATTATTAGCTCATAATATTATCCCGATCATTAATGAAAATGATGCCGTTGCCACCAATGAAATTAAGGTGGGTGATAATGATAATTTGTCCGCCCGTGCAGCCTTGCTTTGCGATGCTGATTTACTGATCTTACTGACTGACCAAAAAGGCTTATTTGATGCCGATCCGCGCACGCATCCAGAAGCACAGTTGATTAAACAAGTTGTTAATATCGACGACAGTTTGCGTTTGTTAGCTGGCGGTTCTGTGTCTGGACTTGGAACGGGTGGTATGGCAACCAAACTAGAAGCTGCCGATGTGGCTCGCCGTGCGGGTATTGAAGTGGTCATCGCTTCCGGTCATCATCCTGATGTTATCGCCAGAGTAGCGGCTAGAGAGTCTGTTGGTACTCATTTTAGTGCCATAGAAAATCCATTAGAAAGTCGCAAGCAATGGATCCTTGCCGGCCCAGCTTCGCAAGGTAAATTAGTCATTGATGCTGGAGCATCGGTTGCTGTAGTTGCTAATGGTCGTAGCTTATTGTCTAAAGGTATTATTGATGTAGAAGGTCATTTTGAGCGCGGTGCGACTTTACTGATCGTGAATCAAATCGGTAAGATTTTGGCTAAAGGCATTAGCCGTTATTGTGCCAATGATTTAATTAAAATTAGCGGTAAACACTCTGATGACATAGAAAGTTTACTCGGCTATAACTACGGGGATGCCGTGGTTCATCGCAATGATATGGTCGTACTCGATAATTAAGGATAAGCAGATGTCAGCCACAGAAACAGAATATTTAACCCTACTCGGCCAACGCGCTAAGGCTGCCAGTTTTATCTTAGCGAGTTTAACGGCAAAACAGAAAAACCTGTTGTTAGCAACTATTGCCGATCACTTAGCTCAGCGAAAAGATGATATTTTACAAGCCAATGCACAAGATATCATTGCTGCGAAGCAAAGTGGTTTAACCGAAGCCATGATCGATAGGTTGATGCTGGACGAAGGACGGCTTGGCGGGATTATCGCTGACATTGATAATGTCATCGCCCTAGCTGACCCTGTCGGTAAAGAAGCTGAAAGTCGAGTATTAGATAACGGCTTACGCTTAACACGTCGCAGTGTCCCATTAGGGGTAGTGGGAGTGATTTATGAGGCTCGGCCAAATGTCACCGTTGATATTGCTGTGTTAGCGTTAAAGACTGGCAATGCTGTGATTTTGCGTGGCGGTAAAGAAACCCTGACCTCCAATAAAGTGCTAAGTGAAGTCATTCGAGATGCACTCGTGAGCCTAGATTTACCTAAAGATGCCGTGCAGCTTATTGATTCACCTGAGCGTAGTCTTGTTAGTGGTTTGCTCAGGCTCGACAAATATGTCGATATGATTATCCCCCGTGGTGGACAAAATCTGCAGCGGTTGTGTGCTGAACAATCGAGTATTCCAGTTATTCTAGGTGGGATTGGCATCTGTCATTTATTGGTTGATAAACAGGCCGATTTAGTCCGTGCAATTGATGTGATTGCTAACGCTAAAGTGCAACGCCCAACAGTGTGTAATGCCTTAGATACATTGCTAATACATCAACAGGTAGCCGCTGAATTTATTCCAAATATTGCCTCACATTTACATTCGCTTGGGGTACGTTTCCATGCTTGTGCCATTGCCTTACCTTATCTTGACGGTCTAGGTTTTGATGTTACTCCAGCGCATGATGAGTCGTTCTCAACTGAGTGGTTATCACTTACGTTAGGGATCAAAGTGGTCAATGATATTGACGAAGCCGTGGAGCATATTCGTCAATATTCAACAGGACACTCTGAGGCTATTTTAACGGATAACATTCACACAGCGAGCGACTTTATGAATCAAGTTGATTCCGCTGCAGTGTATGTGAATGCCAGTACTCGTTTTACAGATGGTTCACAGTTTGGTCTTGGCGCAGAAGTTGCCGTGAGTACCCAAAAATTGCATGCTCGTGGTCCCATGGCGTTAGATGCTTTGACGACTTATAAGTGGCTCGCCTGGGGCGATTATACTTGTAGACAATAACTGATTGGGTGATGGTATTCATGATAATAAGGGCGCTGTTAAGCGTCCTTATTATTGATAATTTGTGAATGTAGAGCTGGTTTTTGACAATCAAATAGCGCATTACATATTATAAATAAGATGGCTTGGCATTGCGGATTCATTCAAGCGTTCATAGGTGGTTAACAACCAAATCACAAAAAATGCTCCGGTCATTAATATGGCTACAATTCTAAATGCTTGAGCGTATTCCATTACATAGGTGAAATAGCGACGCTGTACCGCATTGGTCATAAACGTGGCTATCAGTGAAAACACGCTTAAATACATCGCTGGATATTGAGTGGAGCTCATGCCACAAAACTTTTCATAGATAAGGATTAATGCTACAACGATTAAAATAATAATGCGTATTTTACGTTCCGTGTTATCACTTAAATTCCATCTTGGCAGTCCCATTGCCTACTACCTCTTCAATTAATTGCATTTTGATTGTTTTCTAAGCATCCTTGATACTTTTATAACTTTAGTTGTGTTTTTATCAAATGAATAGCGTTATTTAATGCTTATCTGTCGCTGTTTAATATCCTGACAATAAGTTCTGCTGATAGGGTTAGCTAATATGAGGAGGATTAAAACATACCCGAGTGCCTATTCTCTCTGAGTTAGCTGATGTTAGCCATCGGTAAACTCGGCTGCAAAGGTCAGTCATCAGTGCCTAAGTAACGTTGGATTATTTGAGACTAATATTCGAGCAGTTCATGCTGTTATAAGACGTAAAAGGCTTAAGGGGTAATAGTAAAGACATGGCAGAGCTTGCGCCTTGCTACAGCTAACCAAAATAAAATAAACAGGCGGTTTAGCCTCACATTGCAGTGGTAAGCTCGACAATACAATTATTTAAGCTGTTGTTGTTAGTTGAAGAGAAAACCCCTTCGCTCATTGATGCTGCGTCAATAATATCAGTAAAACACGATAAATTTTTAGCATTCCCCTTGTAATTCACTTTGCTGTCCCAATATAGGTATCAAGGCTGATATGAGTGGTTAATATGAATCTCAAGTTAAGCAATAAAATGCTTGAAATACTGGTTGTTCATCCCCATATCAACATCAAATAACATATTTGCGACGAATAACGTCAATTTCGGAGGACCCCATGGGCAAAATTATTGGTATCGATTTAGGCACAACAAACTCGTGTGTAGCAGTCCTTGATGGCGGCAAAGCACGCGTAATTGAAAACGCAGAGGGTGATCGCACAACCCCTTCAATCATCGCGTACACCGATGATGAAATTATTGTTGGCCAACCTGCTAAGCGTCAAGCTGTTACTAACCCTGCAAACACATTTTTTGCGATTAAGCGTTTAATCGGTCGTCGTTTTAAAGACGATGAAGTGCAACGTGATGTGAACATCATGCCATTCAAAATTATTGGCGCTGATAACGGTGATGCATGGGTTGAGTCTCGTGGTAATAAAATGGCACCACCACAAGTGTCGGCTGAAATCTTGAAAAAGATGAAAAAGACAGCTGAAGACTTTTTAGGTGAAGAAGTGACTGAAGCGGTTATTACTGTTCCTGCTTACTTTAACGATTCACAACGTCAAGCAACTAAAGATGCTGGCCGTATCGCAGGTCTTGATGTTAAGCGTATCATCAACGAACCAACAGCTGCTGCACTTGCCTATGGTATCGATAAGAAGCAAGGCGACAACGTCGTTGCCGTTTACGATTTAGGTGGTGGTACCATTTTATTACCACGAGACTCAACCCATGCATCACCGTTATCAGCGCCAATAATTTTGAATGGCATGATGTTCACATCACGT
>NZ_JACJER010000150.1:0-9652 GCF_014164185.1 Shewanella sp. SG44-6
AGTTCGCCTTTATTGAGCTCTTACTGGCTCAGCCGGGAAATCTGGTTAAGCACGAAGTCCTGCTTAAACGGATTTGGGGACCGAGTCATCAGGAGGACACTCATTATCTGAGAATTATGGTTAGCCAATTACGTAAAAAACTCAATAACACTGCTGAGCGACCATTTATCAAAACCGAAGCCGGATTAGGTTATCGATTAAATATAGTGACGGATCCTGATGATCAGTGATCGCTCGGTATATCAAGTTATCGATCGGGCTATTTCGTTTTCTTTTTATCAACAAAAATACAGGTCATAAATGGCACATTTTACAGTAATTGGCTTAGGCCGTTTTGGAGTGTCAGCTTCTTTAGAGCTGATCCATTTAGGGCACACGGTAACAGGCGTGGATCTTGACCCTAAAATTGTCGAGAAATACGCAGAAGATCTAACCGAGTCGGTTATATGCGACTCTTCTGATGAGAGCGTTTTGAGGGAGCTTAATCTGTGTACGAGTGAGGCGGTGTTGGTGGCAATTGGAGAGGACATGCAATCAAGTTTGCTCTGTACTCTGGCCCTTAAAAATATTGGTGTTAAAAATATTTGGGTAAAAGCCAGTACCAAAGCCCATCATACTATTGTGTCTAAACTCGGGGTACAAAGGATCATTCATCCCGAAGATGAAATGGGCATTCGAGTGGCTCAGTCACTCAATTATCCTATGGTGAATAATTATCTTGCCATTGGTCATGGCATTTATGTTGTGGAGATCCATATAAAACAGATCCTCAACGGTCAGACATTATCGCAAGTATTAGGCGACGTAAAAAACACCATTAAGCCAATAATGGTTAAACGGGAGGAAACTATTTTCTCTCAGCTCGAGCCTTTATTTGTATTACAGGCTAACGACATCTTGCTGCTGTGTGGCACGCGTGCTCAATTAAAATACGTTGCGCCAAGGCTGGTATAACATGATTTTATGGCATCCCTCTATCACGCCTATTGAGCGAAAACCCAAAGCGGGTAAGAAATTATTTGCAGCACCGCCGCTTATCTTATGTGGCAGCTTTGTCGTATTAATCTTGCTCGGGTCAGTGTTATTAAAATTACCGATAGCCACTGATGTCCCAATAAGCTGGCTTCAAAGTATCTTCACTGCCACCTCAGCGGTAACGGTAACAGGATTAGTCGTTGTTGATACTGGTACGGCTTTCACGCCTTTTGGTCAGATTGTTATTGCCATATTAATTCAATGTGGTGGTTTGGGTTTGATGACGTTTGCCATTGTGACCTTAATCGCATTAGGGGGTAAGATTGGCTTTTTACAAAGTACTGTCGCACGAGAAGCATTTAATCAAACCGACTCGTCAACCTTAGTTTCAACAGCGAAATCAGTGATCATTTTTGCGCTCATTGTTGAATGCATTGGTATGCTAATTTTGACCCTGTATTGGCGTAATGAATTAGGTTGGGAAAAAAGCCTATTTCATGGCTTTTTTTATACTATAAGTGCATTTAACAATGCTGGTTTTGCACTCAGTGCGGACAGCTTGATGCCTTACGTTGATGATGTAGTGGTGAATATAACGATTACGTCGCTGTTTGTTATTGGCGGACTAGGATTTTCTGTTTGGATTGATCTTAATCGAAATCGAAAATGGGCGCGTTTAACTGTCTATAGCAGAATGATGATCTTGGGAACCATTTTCATTAATGCAATCGCTGTTATCCTGATTTACCTTATTGAATATGATAACCCAAATACATTAGCGCCACTGAGCGAGTCAGGAAAATGGTTAGCGTCTTGGTTTCAAGCATTAACCCCCAGAACCGCGGGCTTTAATACACTGGCGATTGATCAACTTGAAGATGCAACTACAGCAGTCATGTTGATGTTAATGTTTATCGGTGGCGGCTCGATGAGTACCGCAAGTGGCATAAAAGTGGTGACATTTATGATTTTAATATTAGCCACTTACTCCTATTTTAGACGTGATGAAGCGGTTTACGTGTTTAAACGTGAAATTCCAAAAGAAACCGTCAGCAAAGCGTTTGCGTTAACCATCATGTCTATCGGAGTCAGTTGTTTAGCCATATTTTCTCTGTTACTCAGTGAGAAAGCCCCTATGTTGGATATCATTTTTGAGGCAATCTCGGCCCTAGGTACAGTTGGCTTATCAAGAGGTTTAACTGCCAATCTGTCTAGCGCTGGCGAACTTATCATTATCTTCCTGATGTTTATGGGACGCTTAGGACCATTAACATTGGCCTATTTCCTCGCGAGCCCTCGGACTACCAAGCTGCGTTATCCATCAACCAAACTGGCTATTGGATAATTTAAATCGACAAAGATTAGATCACGAATATCACTTTTTGATTATAAAGTTTGATCACTTTCAAACTCACTTTTGGACATTTCGGAGTTGGAACATTAATGTTAATTCGTAAGTTTCAGGTTAAATTTTCTATGGGTAACGAATAGTTAAGAGGAAAAAAATTATTGACTAAAATTAGCGACGAAGGAGCAAAAGCCAACGGTTTTTTGTCCTTTTAAACGACTTATTATGAGTAAGTTACACCGTAGTTGTAATCTGTTTAATTACTTTCGCAGGATTACCACCGATGACAACATTGCTACCAAAGCTCTTTGTAACTACTGCCCCTGAAGCAACAACTACGTTATCACCTAAAGTCACTCCAGGATTAATTGTTGCGTGCCCCCCAATCCAGCAGTTATCTCCGATAGTAATTGGTTTGGCAAGTTCTAGTCCGCTATTTCTCTCAATTGGGTCTAAGGGGTGGGTTGCAGTATAAATGCCTACTTGTGGTGCAATCATACAATTGTCGCCAATTCGAACCTCTGCTACATCTAAAATAACACACCCAAAGTTAACGTAAAAATTTTCTCCAACGTGAATGTTAGAACCGTAATCACAGTTAAATATTGACTCAATATGTATATTTTTACCCGTACTACCGAACAGAGACTTTAATAATTTAGTTCTTACCTGTAAATCTGCTACAGAGGTTTGATTTAACTTCTCTGTCGTTAGGCGAGCACTTAATCTCATCTCAACAAGTTCTTTATTGCTAGGATCATACAATTCCCCTGCTAGCATTTTTGATTTTTCTGACACTTGATGAAGCTCCTTAATACAAGATTTACTCATAACACCCCAAGCAGCGGAAAGCGAGAACGCTGTGGCGCAGCCAGTGACTGATTGTCCGAAACTTGGTTTGTTATGTGTTACCAAACTCGGACCTTTGTTTCTAAATAAATGGAGGTTTCGTCCAACTCTCCAGATGGCATAATTGTAATTGACTTAGTTTCAACTAATTTATCGACCGCTACAGCTTCATGCAACCAGAAGTCTTCACGATCAATAAGTTGTTCTGGATATCCACCGGCACTGTGGTAGTCGTTATCTAATATTTCTATGGAAATAACATCAACCAATTCACCATCTTCAAGCAAGGGACCTGCGTGGCTAATCTTCCCATTTGTAATTTCAAATTCAGAAGACTCCCACCACTCATCTGAACCTACAAGAGGGTTTTGATCGAAAAAGCTGGGAAAGGCAGCAGCAATTTCTTCATTTATATCTGTTGCCCACTCACAAGATTCTGACTTAAGGTCAAAAATTATTGTCACAAAACCTCCAGTAACACATAACGCCCCGCGCATGCGCGCGAACTTGTGAGCGTCGCAGGGGCCGAATGACGCAGATTGTTATGTGTGAATTTCAAATCGAAGCTCCCCGCCAGATATTTTTATATTGCCAAAATTACCGGTAAGCTCAAATCCACCGTCGACTACCTGCAATGTATCAATGTTGCCATAATCAATTGAACCGTCTGGATCAGTTGATGACATCACAGCTGATTTGGGCTTTAAACCAGATACGGAAACTGCATTAGTGAATTGAAGTATTGCTTTTCGGTAACACGTATATTCATTTAGCTTTGGCTCAACATAATATTTGGACTCTGGCCAAATGCTGGCCTCCAGCTCAAAGCACAGACAGTTATTCTCAAAACCCCAATCTAAAACGAAAGAATCATTGAGATCGATACCTTTAAAGACTTTCATTTGACGCCAATCCATAGTCATTCACACACACGCGAGCAACTTGTTGCGAGTTGTGCGCCCAAAGGGCGCGTTTGTGCTGGCGATTGTTATATGCCATTAGCCTAACCACTCGGCAAGAGCATCAGAAGAAGAGAAACCTAGCATCATAAGGTTATTCTTATTCTCACCAAACGCTAACGCGAATTCGTTTTCTGCCTCAAGCGTAAGCAGCCAATTGTCTTCCCACTTTGCGATAGCCCAAACGTTATTCGATTGATACATTTCCAAATAGTATTCAGGAAAACATGCCGAAGCGACAACAACGTTTTCAGGTTCTATGACATACCCAAGGAGGTCTTTCTTGCGCTCCTCAACGTAATCCTCATAAGTCCTTCCTTTCGAAGTAATAACCTGTGGCTCATCTTGGAATGAAGCTAGTAACTTGGATATAGCGTCTGATTTAGTCATGGCATATAACGCCCGGCTACCGAGCAAATTTTTGATGGCGGCTTTTGTGCGTGTTTTTGCACGAAAGGTGACAGCAGAAATTTGTCCGCCGCTGCCATTTGTTATGTAATTTCATAGCGTTTCAAAGACTTACAATCTTTCGAATCGGACGGCCACAATATTACCTTGTATAAATCATCAGCTGATTCCCACTCCACCGTAATTGAGTCGAGCCCCTTTGCCAAAGACAATAACGCGTAATAGCCTTTAGGCAACTCTATGCGCGTTGCATCAGGCAAATAATCAGTACAACCATAAACAACGCATTTCCCCGAGGGAAAGCTTACAAAGCCTAAACAATCATGATCCCATTCGTTCAAATCGACTTTAGGCTCGCTCTCTAATACTTCAAGTTCAAATTTAACATCAATATTTCGATAAGTGCCAACAGCAACAGTATTTTTAGCGATTGCTAGTTTTATATCCAGCGCCTCATCCGTCCATATTTCTGACATATCATCATCTGCTTCATCATCCATGAGATAAAGCTGAAAATAGTCTGCAAAAATGTCAAATTGATGAATGATCATGATTCCTCATATTAACATAGCGCCGCATTAAGCGGACTAAAATTGTGGGTTATACTGTGGAGCGAAGCGAAACATAAATCACTGTTTTAGCTAAGTTTAAATACCTTGCTATAAGTGCTTTAGTAAAGAGCAAAATATGCAATCACCAGTATTTTTATCAACATACATTTCAATTGGATTATGCCGATCTGCATCAAGATGAAAAATGATATTGTCGTATTTTCCTGCATAGTCAGTTGAAAAATATTTATCGATAAATACATTTATATTGCCACATTGAGGCCAGCATTTATCAACCTGTACAACTTTTCTGCCAGCCTGCTGTTCTAACTTAATAATAGCTTTTAGTTCATCACATACTTGAGATAACACCGAACCTCCTTGTACTTATAACGCCAGTAGCAGGCGCAATATTTGTCGCTTGCCTACTTTTGTTATACATTGCGAAGGCCCACCCAATAGGCCACTTTATTGAACCCATCATTTTCAATTACTTGAGGATGTGTTGAATATTTAAGCATAGTCTCCTTAACCATTTCCTTGCCATAGGTCTTTACACAAGGAAGAATCAGAAACTTGTTAGAGCTAGGGTTTGGCTCCAACATAGAGGCTAAAACCAAGTCTTTTAGTAGCGATTTTGGCAATGGATTTACCTTACTCATCACTTTTGCAACAAACCACTTTTTACGCTTATCTTGAAGAGCGGCTGTAAACCACGCAAGCGCCTCAGGGTTATCACGCGGAAAATTGCTTGCAACGAATCTTATGATTTCATTAATTTTGTGATGAGCCGAATTCTTATCTTCGGCATTAATAGCCTCGTCATATTCGGCTGCAAGTTCATCTAAGTTCATAAATTCATTCTGCATAACGCCGTAATTTTCGGACGGAGTGAGATGGCGCTTTTTGTGCTCCGCACAGAACGTGACAGCACACGGAGTTCCGCAAGATTGTATTGTTAAATGCTGAGTTCAACGGTTTCACCATCGTTGTTTATATATTGAATGCCATTGTATTTTTCTCTTGTTCTTGACCATTTAGCAGTTGCCTCAACCGGAAGTTGGTAACTATTACTTAACAAAAAATTAAACATACTTTCAATATCTTTTTGCTCAGGTTTGACGCCGCCATACCAAAATGAAAACCCTTGATCATTTGCTACTAAAGTAAATGATGACGCACCATCGTAAATACCTAAGGCTACCTTTCCATTTGCGAACTTAAATTCAGCCAACTCTAACTCAATGGTGTCTGCTGAGAAATCAGGATGGGTATCTGGAATTACATGTTCAAAAGCATCGAAGCCTTCTTCGTCATTTTGGTAAAAGCACCATCGATGAGATTGTAGATCTTCCAATGTTACTTCTTCAATCAGTTTAGGCTTGCACATATTTATTGCCATTTAACGCCGCCAGAAGAGGCGCAGCTTTGTTAGGTGAGCTAGTCGTGGCAAATTGCATGCTCGGCTACACCGTTCGAGATTTCATTGAAGCAGCCAAAAGCGTCTTTCTCGTTACCACGACAGAAACCGGTTGTTTTAGCCCCCTTCTCGAGTACCTCCCTTGAAGTGCATGCCCCTTGGCACTCACTGCTGTCAGTGCAAACTTTCCCTCCGTCCGAGTAGATTTCTATACAGGACGGAGTTCCAAACATGCCAACTGCTGCCACTGCTTTGCCTTCCATTATACAGCTGTACACATCAAGCTCTTTGAGAGCCTCCTTGCGCATAGCTTCTACTTCTTCGTCCATTGACTTCGTAGTGGCGCATGAGATCAGCAAAAAGGATACGCAGGTAATCCAAAAGAGACGCATATGTCTATTCACCTAACGCCGCCATAAGCCGCGAAACGGTAGGAGCGTAGGGAGCGTAATTAATGGCATTATTAGGGTTACTACTCAAATGCTTTACATAAGGTGCCCTGATGGAAGATCATTTGCCACCTCCCATTTATCAGAGACCATATTGAACATCGTAATGAGTAAATAGCGGTTGTCTCACCACCTTTTACCATTACAGCTTTATAAAGTAACTGGGCACATTTGGGCGCTAAATGTCTCAATTCATATTCAGATGCAATGATCTTAGGAGGCAATTCTGATGGCAGACGCTCCAGAGCTTCTTTTTTTCCAAATCGAACTCCAGAACCACCAATTTCAGTGAACTCATCCGCAATTAGTTCATCCAATTCGCCATATGAAGCTCTGGTCTCAGCCTTAAATAAATGCTCTTCTAATTCGATGAGCTTCGCCTTTAAATTTTCCACCAAATCTCCAAGTAACCCTAACGCTTCGCATAAACTGCGGAGCAAGTTGGGCGCTTATTTTGCGCCGTTTGTTTTTGCAAAAAAAATCGATCCACTTGTGGAGTCAGGTTTAATGCGTTTGTTAGGAGTGCCTACTCCTGATATCTAGAGATAGAGAGTTTTTTAGCTTTCTCAACTGCTACAACACCACTATCTAAAAGGATTTTACCTAATATTTCATCGCTTCTTTGAGAAGCCATATTTGAATATTTATTCCCAATTTTTTGCGCGACATAACACCATGCATAAGCTTCTTGTAAGTCTAGTATTGGTTTTTCGGTTGATAATGAAACACACAAACCAAACGGAGCGAATTCGTATTTAAACTTCGCTGACTCTAGTAGGAACTCAAGTCCCAAATTAGGATCAAATTCCTTTCTATCTTCTTTAAATAGCTCTGTACCGATCACGAACAATTGCTCTGGCGTATATTTGCTTTTATCTTCTGCAAATACGGCACCTGACATTAGGAACGATAGTAAAAAAATATGCAGCCTCATTATAACTACATTACTCGTTAACTAAGACTAAACGTTTTAATATTGGCTTGGCAATAAATATAGTGGTGATTACAAAAACAAGTGCAGATACACCTAAAGTAGCTAACTCTCCAAGCATAAAATATGAAGCAATAGTTTTATAGATTAATATGAAAAATAAGAAGTTTAAAGCAGCAAAAATGATAGCTATTACAATAGTTACTTTATCGCTATATTTTAAATTTAATTCATCCATAAATTGAAACTTACACCTTAAGTTTGCCTGTAGTTATAACAGCTTATTGAACGGCTCACCCGATAAAGTCGGCTGTTCAAGTTATTGATTAATAGCATCCTATATTTTTTATCTTATTGATGTAAAACGATAAGTTATTATTGAACCATAAAAACAAATCGAGGTTGCACGATAAAAGTGGCTAAAAAATGATAATTATTTTAAATAAATAACTATCAACAACTTAGGGGTAACGAGATTATTCCACCATACGACTTTCGTTTGCTTATTCATCGTTCTCATTCAATTTGCCCTAAAAAATTATTATAACTGTATATAAAAACAGTTAACCAATATGTTCATTAAATTAACAATAAATGGTCTTTGCTACAGAGGAATTATGATCTTTTTTATTAAAGAGAAATGATGACCCATAAATGAAATAGAACGTTATTCCTAACTTGGAACGAGGCAAAACCAAGTTAGCGGTTAACTTAACATTCGTAACAAATGAAGCTAAATCGAAGAGATAGCATGAACCAGTGAAGATGCGACTGAAGGTATCGAAAACAGGAACGTCTTCGTTAAGTGGCGTAAAGCGTGTCACAGCAGTATCTGCACATCAGCCCAATGCAGGTGATTGACTACAATGAAACTACAAGCTTCAAACCCATTTAACCAATACCCACTCAGCTAAACACGACTCAACCAAACATAAAAAATGCCAGTTTAGCGGCAATACTGTAGTGGCTATTTGCTAATGGCCAGGAAATACATGCCCATGCATAATGACGTCAGCGTAACTAAATACGGTGTATGATTAAACTTAAGAAACAAAATAAAAATGCAGCCATCAGGCTGCATTTTCATTTTGTACTAACGCTAAGCAATTGAGATAAATAGCGTGGATTAATCGAGGTTAATTAGCCTAAATCCATCATCATGCTTCGGCTTTTAACCAAAGCTTGAAAGGCTTGCAATTGCTTTTTAGGTAATACTTTGGCTTCTGCGATATTGGCTTTCATCGCGTCAACAGGGCGACCATTTACAATGAATTCATAATGTAAATGAGGACCTGTTGAAGCACCGGTATTACCCGATAGGGCAATCACTTGACCACGAGTCACTCGCTGTCCTTTTTTAACCAAAAACTTCGACAAATGTAGGTAGCGAGTGCTGACTTTATTATCGTGTTGAATCACAACATAGTTACCCGCAAAAGGATGCTTAGTCACCAAGGTCACCACACCATCACCGGGAGCCACAACAGGAGTACCAATTGGAGTTGCAAAGTCGGTACCATTGTGAGGACGCACGCGGCCTGTAATAGGATGTTTGCGATTAGGGTTAAAGCGAGAACTCAAACGGTATTGCCTATTAAGCGGTACACGTTGAAAAGCTGGGGTTAAACTTTGGCCTTGGATGTCGTAATAGTTGCCATCAGTGTTTTGAAATGCGGTTATATCGCGACGACTGGTATTAATCCTAATACCTTCAATCGTTGTCATCCCCGTTAGTTCACCTTCAACGAACTGATCATTTACC
>NZ_JACJER010000151.1:0-9504 GCF_014164185.1 Shewanella sp. SG44-6
ATGGTTGGTCCGGCGATTGTCAGTTATTTATTGATAACAGGCGTGTCGTGGAAGTATCTGTATTTTGGTGCTGGGGCGTTTTGTTTAATATTATGTTGGTTAGCTTATAAGGCTGAATACCCGCAACTTAAGCGCTCATCTACTCAAAATATTAATCTCGCCAGTACGTTTAGCATGATGAAAAACCCTTATGCATTAGGCTACTCTTTAGCGATTGGGCTTTATGTTGCTACTGAAGTGGCTATTTATGTTTGGATGCCGACGTTATTACTCAACTATGAAGGTGAGTTGGCATTAATCGCAACGTATGCGTTAACTATCTTTTTCACATTGCGGGCATTGGGACGTTTTCTGGGGGGGTGGATCCTCAATCAATTCAGTTGGCAACAGGTGATGTTTTGGTTCAGTCTGGCAATTAGCTTATGTTATTTAGGCGCTATGGTGTATGGCATTTCGGCTGCGGTTATTTTATTGCCTTTATCAGGTTTGTTTATGTCTATGATGTATCCGACATTAAATTCTAAAGGGATCAGCTGTTTCCCGGTTGATCAACATGGTTCGGTTGCTGGGGTCATTTTATTCTTTACTGCACTTTCTGCTGCATTAGGTCCCTTGTTAATGGGACTGGTAGGCGACATATTTGGTCATGTTAAATACGGGTTTTATTTAGCCACCGGCTTTGCATTTATGTTGTGCGTTTTGGCAGCATACAATCTGTTTCGTGACCCCTCAGGGCATTTGTTAACCGCTGACGTTAAATAATCAACAACTACTATTATAAATATTTAATCTATTAAACATCTACTTAGATGTTTTTTTAATCCAGTTAACGATAATTGAACATAAATTGTACTTGCAATTTACTATTTAGTTGCTAACTTGTAACTTAATCGATTAAGTAAAAGGTTTAAGTTTAGCGCCTTGATTAGCTATTGAGATAGTTTGGGGCTTAGTTCGATTGATGAATATATTACTGATGTTGTTATGGGGAGATAAGACAACATCAATACACTCTATGTGGGGACATAAAAATGATAAAAAGCACATCTAAAAAATTTGTATTGAGTACGCTAGCTGTGATGGTCAGTTCAAGCTTGTGGGCTGCTGACACTGACACGGTGGAAACTAAAAAAGACGCCATTGGTCTTGAGCGCATTGTGGTAACGGGTGTCGCACGTGGTACACGTGTAATGGACTCGAGCGTGTCAGTGAGCAGTGTGTCACCAGAAGATTTAGCAATTAGCTCACCTCGTTCATCAGCCGAAGCGTTCCGTATTATTCCGGGCATGAAGGTTGAATCGACTGGTGGTGAAGGTAACGCCAACATTGCAGTACGTGGTTTACCAGTTGCCTCTGGTGGAGCTAAATTCTTGCAAATTCAAGAAGATGGCTTACCTATTTTACAGTTTGGTGATATTGCATTTGGTAATGCGGATATTTTCTTACGTATTGATTCTACAACACAAACTATTGAATCAATCCGTGGTGGTTCAGCCTCAACAGCTGCCAGTAACGCACCAGGCGGTATTATTAACGTCATTAGTAAAACGGGCACCAGTGATGCTGGCAGTATTTCGTCTACTGTGGGTCTTGATTACGATACTTTGCGTACTGATTTTGAATATGGCGCAAGCATTAATGACTCAATGCGTTTTCATATTGGTGGCTTTGTGCGTACCGGTGATGGTCCGCGTGATCCTGGTTACACCGCGAACAAGGGTGGCCAAATTAAAGCTAACTTAACCAAAGAATTTGATTCTGGTTATGTGCGTTTATATGTAAAGCACTTAAATGATAAGAGCATTGGTTATTTGCCGATGCCAATGTATTCAGATGGCAGTTCAATACCTGGATTTGATGCCCAATCTGATACGGTTCATTCGGCTAACATGTTATCAACCCTGCGCTTAGATGCTGACGGCAATATCAGCCGTGGTGATATGCGTGATGGTATGAATCCGATTGTGAATTCAGTTGGACTAGAAGCTTCATTTGATTTAGGCGATGACTGGTTAGTTGAAAACCGTTTCCGCATCTCGGATGTTAGCGGTAATTTTATGTCGTTAATGCCTGCCGAAGTGGCTAACAGCTCGAGTATTGCTGACAGTATTGGTGGCAGCGGATCATCACTGATTTATGCTAATGGTGCCAAAGCGGGTCAAGCATTTGATAGTGATTTAGCTATGCGCGTACACAGTTTTGATGTGACCATGAATGACTTTGGTTCTATCGTCAATGACATGAAATTAACCAAGACGTTTGATGATTCTAATGTCACTTTTGGTTTTTATACTGCCACGCAAAATATCAATATGACTTGGATGTGGAACTCTTATTTGATGGAAGTGCAAGGCGATAATGCCGCGCTTTTAGATGTGGTCGGTGCCGATGGCACTGAGTACTCAGATAATGGTTTATACGCTTATGGCGTGCCTTACTGGGGCAATTGTTGTCAACGCAACTATGATTCAGACTACACTATTAAAGCACCGTATATTGCTGCGTCATCTAAGTTCGGCGATTTATCATTAGACGGTAGCGTGCGCTATGACTCTGGCGATGCCAGTGGTTACTATGCGGGTAATGTGCAATCACAAGTGGATATGAACCGTGATGGGGTGATTTCTCAACCTGAGCTAAGTGTGTCGTCAATTGATAATGCTAACCCACAACTAGTGAATTATGACTGGGGTTACCTGTCATATTCATTAGGTGCTAACTATCAAGTATCTGAAGATTTAGCCGCATTTGGTCGTATCAGTCATGGTGGTCGTGCCAATGCTGACCGTTTGTTGTTTGGTAAAGTGAATGCTGATGGTTCAGTTTCTGACGAAGACTCTGTGGATGAAGTCGACCAGTACGAAGTGGGTGTGAAGTATCGTTACGATAGCGTGTCGCTATTTGCCACGGCGTTTTACTCTGAAACAGAAGAGCAAAACTTTGAAGCCACTAGCCAAATATTCTTTGACCGTAAATATGAAGCCAAAGGGATTGAGTTAGAAGGTGCTTATTATGTTGGTGATTTTGATTTTCGCGGTAACGTAACCTGGACCGATGCTGAAATTGTTAAAGATGCCCTTAATCCAAGTGTAATTGGCAACACACCTCGTCGCCAAGCTGATTTTATTTACTCGCTAATGAGCCGTTATAACTTTGATAAAGGCTCTGTTGGGGTCAATTTGATTGGTACCACTGAGTCTTATGCTCAAGATAATAATGACCTAAGTTTTGATGGTTATACTCAAGTCAATGCGTTTGCATCTTACCAGTTAACCAATGCGTTATCCGTCGCGCTTAACGTCAATAACTTGTTTGATACTGTGGGTATTACCGAAGCTGAAGAAGGTTCGGTACCCGATAACAATATCATTCGTGCCAGAACCATTAACGGTCGTACAACCAGCGCCACGGTTAAGTACGAGTTTTAATCGTTTATTGTCATAACCTTAGTTGTAATAGTATTAGTTGTATTAGTTTTTAGAAATCCCTGTTAACAAGCCCATGCAAATGGGCTTTTTTTTGGACGTTTTATATGAGTACATTATTGAGTTTTGGTGAAGTATTAATTGATTTACTTCCGGTGGGCCATTCTGGTTTGGTTCACGAGCCTATCCCTGGCGGCGCGCCTGCCAATGTCGCTTTGGGTTACGCTAAATTAGGTGGTAAGAGTCTTTTTGCTGGTGGCATTAGTGCTGACGATCATGGCCAGTTGTTAACAAATACACTGGTAGAACAAGGTGTTGATGTTAGTTGTTTAGCATTAATACCAGATGCTGCTACTGCCACAGTGTTAGTTAGTTTGGATGCGCAGGGGGAGCGGTCGTTTAGCTTTAATCGGCAGAACACTGCTGACATGCTATACCGTGAAGCTGATTTTGATGCTATCGACTGGTCAAAAATTGATATTTTTCATCTTTGTTCTAATACCTTTACTGAAAAGGCTATTTTCAATGCCAGTCTTTATGGTGCTAAAAAAGCGCATAAGGAACAAGCATTAGTCAGTTTTGATGTTAATTTACGCTTGTCATTATGGCAAGACACTCGGTTGTTATCAGCCCGTGTGGAGCAATGCTTTCGTTATACTCACGTGCTTAAAATGAGTAAAGAGGAAGCATTGTATTTGGCTCAGGAGCGTGGGGCATCATTTGACGAATATTTAGCATTCTGTATTGGACAAGGGGTGAGGTTAATTTTGGTCACCAATGGCCCAGAGACCATTTTATGTCACAGCGCTGAATTTTCCTTTGAGTTGCCGGTGCCTAAAATTGTCGCCACAGATACTACAGCCGCCGGAGATAGTTTTGTTGCGGGGTTCTTATATGAACTTGGCAGTGATGAAGGATATTTAGCGCCAGAGCTTTTAGTGCAAAAATTGCTTAATCGAGTGAAGGTTCAAACTGCTGCTGAGTTTGCGATTAAGTGTGGTGCGATAACGTGTGCGAAAAAAGGCGCATTTCCTGCGTTGCCCGTTTGGTCACAAGTGCAATAATGGATCAAGTGGGTGTAGAGTAGCGTTATTAGTCATAAAAAGAGGTCACCCTAAGGTGACCTCTTTTGGGTTATCATTGAATCAATAACGTGGTTAATCTTGGGTTATGCTTGATTCAGCTAATTCGGTTTTATTTTTGCCACGTTTTGCGAGGGCATAATAAAACAGTGGCGTTAAAATAAGACCAAAAATAGTTACCCCAATCATGCCAGAGAATACCGCAACACCCATTGCTTGACGCATTTCTGAACCTGGTCCGCTAGAAAACACCATAGGTACCACACCCATAATGAAGGCTATCGAGGTCATTAAAATAGGTCGTAAACGTAAGCGGCCGGCTTCAAGTATGGCCTCTAATGGTTCCATGCCATCATCTTGTAACTCTTTGGCAAACTCAACAATGAGAATGGCATTTTTGGTTGCTAGCCCCACCAGGACAATTAACCCAATCTGGGTAAAGATATTGTTATCTCCACCGTAGATAAGAACCCCTGTTAATGCCGACAATAGCGTCATTGGAATAATCAGAATAATGGCTATAGGTAAGCTTAGGCTTTCATATTGCGCGGCTAAAACCATAAACACTAACAAGATAATTAATGGATAAATATACGCGCCCGCATTACCTGCCAGGATCTGTTGGTAGGTGAGTTCAGTCCACTCGTACGTCATGCCATTAGGTAAGGTTTCAGCTAAAATCTTTTCAATGGCAGCTTGTGCTTCACCGCTACTAAAGCCAGGTGCAGCACCACCATTGAGTTCGGCTGTGGTAAAACCGTTGTAATGCATCACTCGGTCTGGACCAGATGAATTGGTGACATTAATAAATGAACCAATAGGCACCATTTCACCTTGGTTGTTACGTACTTTTAGTTGGGCGATTTGTTCAGGCGTTTGTCTAAACTGCTCATCTGCTTGTACGTTAACTTGATAAGTGCGACCAAATTGGTTGAAGTCGTTGGCGTAAACCGAACCCATGTATCCCTGCAGGGTGGAGAACAATTCGTCTAACGACACCGATTGCTGTTTGGCTTTGGTGCGATCAATATTCACTTCAAGTTGTGGCACATTGACTTGATAACTCGAGAATACTCCTGCTAACTCAGGCGTTGCCCATGCTTTTTGCATCACTTGCATGGTCACTTTATACAACTCTTCGTAACCGTAATTAGCACGATCTTGAATTTGTAATCTAAAGCCACCAATGGTGCCTAAGCCTTGCACTGGCGGTGGCGGGAAAATCGCAATAAATGCGCCGTTAATCGAGGCGAATTTTTGATTTAACGCGGCAGCAATAGCACCTGCCGATAATGATGGATCTGTGCGATCGGCAAAGTCATCCAGCGGGGTAAACAAAATGGCGCTGTTAGTGCTATTGGTAAAGCCATTAATGCTTAAACCTGGAAAGGCGACAGCATGGGCAACACCTGGTTGATCTAGTGCAATACGCGACATTTCTTTCACGATAGCTTCGGTGCGATCTAATGATGCAGCATCAGGTAACTGAGCAAAGGCGATAAGATATTGTTTATCTTGCCCTGGTACATAACCTGTTGGAGTGCTTGAGAATTGTAAACCAGTTAAGCCGACTAAACCGATATACAAAATACCAATGACAGCGCCAAAACGAATGATTTTTTTAACTAACCAGCCGTAACCGTCAGACATACGCGCAAACATGCGGTTAAACGGTTTAAATAACCAGCCGCCTAGCAGTTTATCCATACCACGGGTCAGCAGATCTTTTTTCTCGTGATGACCTTTAAGCAATAATGCCGATAAAGCAGGGCTAAGGGTTAACGAGTTAATTGCCGAAATAAAAGTGGATATGGTAATGGTTAGCGCGAACTGCTTATAAAACTGCCCAGTTAAGCCTGACATAAACGCAGTAGGAATGAATACTGCTGCCAATACCAATGTGGTGGCAATAATTGGACCGGTAACTTCTTTCATTGCCTTTTGCGTGGCAGCAACGGGTGATAATCCGTCAGAGATATTTCGCTCAACGTTTTCAACTACCACAATTGCATCATCGACCACGATACCAATCGCCAGCACTAAGCCAAACAGTGATAAGGCATTTAATGAGAAGCCCATTAGGTGCATAAAGGCGAAGGTACCCACAAGTGATACCGGAACCGCCACTAATGGAATAATGGATGCGCGCCAGGTTTGTAAAAACAGTACTACTACTAATACAACCAGCAATAATGCTTCGACCAGTGTCTGTACCACAGCTTTAATTGAGCCACGCACAAACACCGTTGGATCGTAGACGATGTCGTAGGCTAAGCCTTCTGGGAATGACTTAGACAGTTCTGCCATTTTAGAACGAACATCATCAGATATTTGAATTGCGTTAGAGCCTGATGCTTGGAACACTGGTAATGCAGCAGCGTCTTTATTATCTAGCATTGAGCGCAGGGCATAAGTCGATGCACCTAATTCCACCCGGGCAACATCTTTTAAACGAGTGATCTGACCTTGATCGCCCACTTTAACAATAATGTCCTCGAACTCTTCAACATTGGATAAACGACCTTTGACGTTAATCAGTAATTGGAAATCACTGTCGCCACTTGGTTGTGCGCCTAAACTGCCAGCTGCTGCTTGTTGGTTTTGCTCACGAATAGCAGCAACAATATTACTCGGTGACAAGCTTAAGGCGGCCACTTTATTAGGGTCTAGCCACACGCGCATGCTGTAATCGCCGGCGCCAAACACGCGCACAGCTCCTACACCGGTAATACGGGCTAATTCATCTTTGACTTTCAATACCGCATAGTTAGACAGGTATAACATGTCATAACGGTCATCTGGTGAGGTTAAATGCACCACCATGGTTAAGCTTGGTGATGATTTTTCAGTGACTATGCCTAAGCGTTGTACTTCTTCTGGTAGCCGTGGTTTTGCTCGCTCAACACGACTTTGCACTTGGGTTTGAGCTAAATCAACATCAGTACCAATTGCAAAGGTGATGGTTAGCGTCATGCGGCCATCAGACGTGGCTTGAGAAGACATGTACAACATGTTTTCGACGCCGTTAATCTCTTGCTCTAGCGGGGATGCAACCGTTTCAGCAATGATTTTAGGGTTAGCACCTGGGTAGTTTGCCGTAACAACCACGGTAGGTGGTACTACTTCTGGGTATTCGGTAATGGGTAATTGCCATACTGCTAGTGCGCCTGAAATAAAGAACAGCAGCGACAAAACAGCGGCAAAAATTGGTCTTTTAATAAAGAATTGAGACAACATTATGTAGTTTCCTTAACCCTGACTTGCGTCATCAGCAACACGTGCTGTTAATGGCTGGTTATCGAGGAGGCGTTGTGCTTGATGTAATGCTTCTAATTTTTCGCTATCAGCCATGTCGGTTAGGTTTGGCTCAATAGTGACATTAGGGCGCACTTTCTGCAGACTGTTTACCACTATGGTGTCGTTAGGTGATAAGCCAGCAGTAATAATACGTAAGCCATGAAGTTTTTCACCTAGGCTGACACTTCGATATTCAAGGGTGTTTTTGTCATTTACCAGCAGAACAAACTTGTTATTTAAGTCGGTAAAAATGGCTTTGTCGTCAATTAAAATACTGTCGTATGACTCACTACCAGCAATGCTGATACGGGCAAATAAGCCGGGTAATAATTGATTTTCTTGGTTGGCAAAGTTAGCTCGAACCCGAATAGTACCAGTTTGCTGATCAACGGTATTATCGACAAAGTCGATCACACCTTGATGATTAAAGCTGGTTTCATTTGCCAGAGCCATAACCACAGCGTTGTTACCTAAACGTGGATTTTGACGTTTGTTCTCAAACGATAACGCGGCATATTTTAAATACGTTTGCTCATCGATATCGAAATAAGCATACATATGCGATGTAGAGACTAAACTGGTGAGGTGCGTTTGACCCGCAGTGACATAGTTGCCTGCCGTTTCATTAGCATATGACACTCGACCAGTAATAGGTGCGGTAACCTGGGTATATTCAACGTTAAGTTGGGCACTAGTTAATGCTGCTTTAACTGACGCAACCGCTGCTGCAGTTTGATGCATGTTAGATCGGCGAGTATCAATCAGCTCTTCTGAAACTGCTTTTTGATGAAACAGTTTATTGGCTCGCTCATAATCATTTTCAGCAAGTTGATTAGCTGATATTGCACTGGTTAATTCTGCTTTAAGACGCTCATATTCAGCAGTAAAAACCCTCGAGTCGATGGTAAATAACACATCACCTTTTTGAACCAGTGCGCCTTCTTTAAAGTTAATCGATTCAATATAGCCTGATACTCTAGGGACTAAGGTCACTTTTTCAGGAGCTTGTAAGCGTCCGGTAAATTGATCCCACTCGGTAATGCGCTCATAAAGCACGTTAGCTACGTCTACTTTAGGCGCTGCAGGTGTATTCGCCTGTTGTGCAGGTTGTTCTCCACACGCCACTAATAGCAATGCCGTTAGGCTAACTAGTAAAGTGATTTTAATTGATTTTAACGTCTTCATGGTGCGGTCCTTTAATCAATAGCATTTACGTTTTTTCAGCAGGCTGTAGGGTGCGTTATATTGGTATACGAGTTTATTTTATACCGATAGGTATAAAATGTTCTGTACCGAACGGTAATATATAGATTAAAATAACCCTGTCAATGACTTTTGTACCGATAGGTATTAAATTATTTTGACAAGAGGTTCAATAAGCGGGAAAATAAAGTAACATCACTATTTGTAAGGTGATTTGTTGCGATGAAATAGCGTTAATCAATACTTGTTAAATTGTTATAGTTGCGACTAATCTGCATAATATTAACCCTGATGTGGCTTAATATTAAGCTAAAGTATGCGGGTTGTTTGTCATAAAAGTTAGTTAAGTTTTTGATAAATAAAGCTCCGTTAATATAAATCGATAGCTTTTAAAAATAGCTGCTCTTTATTACCAAATGCGGCATACAAGCTAGGCTTCTTGATCCCCATCGCCTCGGTGAGCTCGTTTAAAGAAGTTCCTTCATATCCATGACGCC
>NZ_JACJER010000152.1:0-9469 GCF_014164185.1 Shewanella sp. SG44-6
GGATGTCGTAATAGTTGCCATCAGTGTTTTGAAATGCGGTTATATCGCGACGACTGGTATTAATCCTAATACCTTCAATCGTTGTCATCCCCGTTAGTTCACCTTCAACGAACTGATCATTTACCAAAACCGAAAAGGTGTCACCTGCATGTAACTCGCGTGAAAAGTTTAATTTCGACTTTAATAATGACTCCACTTTTTGAATTTCAGCAGCACTTAAACCGGCTTTTTTAGCTGACACGTAAAAAGAACCATTAATTTCGCCGCCGACGATACGATTTTGCCAAATACCATCAATATTAATGTCATTTACAGCGTAAGTTCCGTCTTCAAAACGAGTGAAAACCACTTGATGAGCAGGATTAAAATATAACTCTAACTTATCAAGTTCGCCGTTCGCGTTATCCCAGAACTGGATACGGTTACCGGGTAACAAAGTATCTAACGCTAACACTTCTAAATCAGCCTCAAGGACTTTGTACATGGTTCGTTGGTCGATACCAGCTAACTCAAATAACTGACTTAAAGTATCACCACTTTGGATCACGCGGTCTAAAATTGGCGATGTCGGCTTAACAATTTTCAAGGTACTGTCTTGCTGAGCGATATGTGGCAATAGTGAATCGATATCAATAGCCACGGGAATTCGTTGAGATGAAAACTCTTGTTGTGTTGGCCATAATAAGGCGGCACCGACAACAAACACGCTTGCTAGCAAGAATTTCTTGTGCAAGTTTGGTAAGTTCAATTGACTTACCGATGGCCGTTGGAAGGCCATTATTTTACTCATTAGCAATGTTTAATCCACCCTAAAAGATGACGTTTTATATTTATTGTTTTTTCTTTTACTGCAAACTGTTATTGCGATACTGAGAATAAAATGAGCTAACACGTTACGTTTAGGTCATTTTTGTCATCAATATGGCCTAATATTTGATACTTCGCAGTCCGGTAAAAACAGCTTAAAACGCGGGCTTCTGTACTCAAATTGCATTTCAACGCTCTTTTATATCAAAAAAAAATCATATTACAAATATAAAATGTTATTTAATTAATATTAATTTTGAACTCAATGGCAGTCATTACGGGAGTTTGAGGTAGATCAACTGCCGTTAATCGCAAATTCATGCTGTAATTTACTTATACCAAGACCATTCATTTTATTCACTTTTATCTGCACGTCGATCCGCTCTTTCATCGCTTCAATATGGCTAATCACGCCTATCATTTTGCCCGATGCATTTAAATTATCTAATGCATCGAGTGCGGTATCTAGAGTTTGGCTGTCTAAGGTACCAAAGCCTTCATCCAAAAACAGTGAGTCAATGCTCGTTTTATGACTTACCAAGTCAGATAGCGCTAACGCAAGCGCTAGGCTAACCAAAAAGCTTTCACCGCCAGACAAGGTTCGGGTATCGCGAACGGCATCACCTTGCCAGGTATCGAGCACTTGTAACTCTAATGCATCCGACTCTTTGCGCTCTAATAAGTAACGGCCCTGGAGACGTTCAAGCTGTCGATTAGCTAACGCTACTAAATGATCTAAAGTAAGCCCTTGAGCAAATTTGCGGAACTTATCGCCTTTTTGTGAGCCGATGAGAGCATGCAAATAGGCAAGATCGTCATAAACTTGCAGTGATTGCGCCTGCTGTTTTAACAGTTGCTGCTGCCCTTCTCGCCTACTGGCATCAAGTTCGAGCTCGTGCGTTAAGCGCCACAAAGTTTGGGTTAATTGTTGATGCTCTGAATCGAGCGTCTGATGCTGCTGTAATATTTCACCTTGTTGGGCTAAATCATAACGATGTTGTTGCCCAAGCTGCATCAACTCAGTTTGGCGCGCAACGGCCTGCTCAACCAAGGTTTTGGCTTTAACAATTTCATTGTCTAATTGCTGTTTAAGTTGTTGCAATCGATAACGTTCATCCGCGCTAAGTAACGCTTGCTCAAAAGCCTGTCGATCATCAAATGGACTAGCATGTAAGGCACTCATCCATTGGCGGTGTAATTGCTGCCATTCTTGATTAACTTGTGTTGTCTGAGTTTGGGTGGCGCTTTGCTGCGCACTTAAGCTAGCAAGATGTTTATCCGCTGCTTGTAATTGCAGCTGTACTGTCGCTAATTGTTGCTGAGCTTGCTCTAATGCTGTTTGGCTTAGCTGTTTTTCATCCTCAATCACTTTATCTGCAAAAATAAGCTTACGTTGTGCCTGTAGGTTGCTGAGCTGCTGTTGTGCATTATCGAATTGCTCTGTCACTGCACTTAACCTTGTACTCAAATCCTCCGCTTGCAGATTATTGGCCATGAGCTTTTCAGCCGTAATACTCAATTGCTGCCGATTATCATTAGCCTGCTGCTGCGCTTGAGTCCAAAGCTCGAGTTGCTGTTGTAACTGGTTTAGCCAATCTACGGCATCGGCTATTGTCGGCGCCGTTAACCCTGTGGCGATAATCTGTTTTTCAAGCCCGTTGAGTAATGACGTTTGCTGCGCAGTCACCGTCTCCACTTGCTGCTGACGACTGAGTAAACCTTGCTGCAAGTTATCAAGCTGTTGTTGTAACAGCGCTTGCTGATTAATCAACTCAGCAAGCACTTGTTGAGCTTGCACCACATACTGCTGATGCTTATGTAAGGTTTTTTGACATTGGCTAAGCTGAGAGATTGTGAGCGCTAATTGCTGTTGCTTGGTTTCAGTTTGGTCGATGTAATCGCTTAATGCGGACTGCTGCTGCAAATCCAATTCAAGAGATATTGATAAAGCCTCTGTTTGCTGCTGCCACTGATGAACTATGGTTTGGATGTCTGCTTGAGTTTGAGTTAACTGTTGTTGCGTATTGTCATAATTAATTTGCAGCGCCGTTTGTTGATGTTTAAGTTGCTCACCTTGTTGTTTAATCGCGTCAAGCTCAGCCTGCAACTGTTGTGCTCTTTGTTCTGTCGCTGACACATTGAGTGTTTGGTAGCGCTCAACTAAGGGATGCTCGGTTGAACCGCATAAAGCACAAGGCTCACCGGCTTTAAGTTTGGCACGCTCTATGGTTAAACTGGCAATTTGCTGTTCTTGGTGCAATAACATTTGCACATCTTTAACTTGCTGATTTTTATCACTCCACTGGCTTCTTACCCCAGAAAGAGACTGCACCAGAGCTTGCAACTCAGTCTCAAATTGCACCGAATCAGCAGTTAACTGCTGGCATTGCTGTTGCTGGCGGATAAATTGGCTCAACAACTGGGTTAATTGATAACGTCCCGCTTGCTGCTCAATCAGTTGCTGATAATCAGCATTAATTTGTGCTTCACCTTGGCCGGCCAATAATGCTGCTAATGCTTTTTGGCTGTCTTCTTGCTGTGATCTTGCTTGAGCAAGCTCAGTTTGAGCTTGTTGTATTTGCGGCGCGAACGCCCCTAGCGTCAGCTGATTGTGCTTGATCGCATCTTGTTGCTGCGTACATAGGCTATTGATCTGGCTCAGCTGCTCGCTAAGTTGCACAACTTGTGTGTACTGGTTTTGCCAAGCGGCAAACTTTTTAGCCACTTCCTGGCCTTGTGGCAAACTCTCGAGCTGTTGCTGAATGTGTTGCTTTGCGGCGGTTAGTGTCTGTTGCTGCACTAATAAATCTTGTTGTTGCTCGCGCGTCTTTTGTTGCTGCTCATGGGTTTGTTGATGAGTTAATTTAATGTGGTTTAATTGATAATTGTGTTGATGGATCTGCTGATCCAACGGCAACACTTGCTCATCAATTAATGCCAGTAAAACGTTATGTGCCTGATTAACATTTTCAAGCTGTAGTAGGCTTTGAGTCTGCTTATGTTTATGCTCTTGCAGTAGCGTTTCAGCTTGCTCGGTTTGTTGACTTAATTCACTCAACTGCGCCGTTAATAGTTGCGCTTTTTCGTGCGCTTTCTGCTGTTGTTCAAATAATGGCAAAATCTGCTGCGCTGGTTCACTGCGCTGTAATTGCATTAACGCGTCACTGTGTTGTTGCTGATGCGTTAGCGCCTGTTGCTGCTCAGCCTCAAGCTTAGCTAATGACTGCTGGGCTTGCTCAGAACTATTGGCCCAGGTAATAAACTGACTTAATTGAGTCAGCTGTAATTGTTGCTGCTGTAAGGTTTGGCTATATTGTTCAATCTGGTCTTTGTGTTGCTGTATTTGCTGTTCATCAAACAACTCGACACTGCCAAGTTTTGCCTCAAGCAATTTCAAATTGGTTTTGGCTTCGCTAAAATGCTGGTGAACTCGTTCTGAGATCAGTCCATAAATTTCGGTGCCGGTGAGCTCTTCTAACAATTCAGCACGATCATTAGCATCGGCATTCAAAAAAGCCGCAAACTGCCCTTGAGACAACATCATTGATTTGGTAAAACGAGCAAAGTCGAGCCCAGTAATTTGTTCAATTAATTCTGTTTTACGCTTTATTTGGCTGGCAAGAATTTTACCGTCACTTAGCTGTGCTAGCTCCACTTGTGCATCTTGCAGATTACCATCGGCTTTATCACGCGAGCGCCTTTGACTCCAAAAAGCACGATAAGCAACGCCTTTAACTTCAAACTCAACTTCGGCTAAACATTCAGCGGTGCCGCGCGTCATTAACTCATTAGTGGTTTTAGAGATATTATTTAACCGTGGCGTGCGATGGTAAAGCGCTAGGCAAATAGCATCCAGTATGGTGGTTTTACCCGAACCTGTGGGCCCAGTAATGGCAAATAAACCGTTTTCAGCAAAAGGTGATTGGGTAAAGTCGATTTTCCACTCATTTTTAAGCGAGTTAATATTTTTAAAGCGAAGGCTTAAAATTTTCATGACTGTTCACCGTCTGTCGCACTTTGTGTAACAACCTCAGTGTTAACCTGATGAGACATAGTCTCTTGCAACACATGACTTGCAGCGGTTTCTTGAGTATGTCGCTCAGACTCAACCTCAGCAACCACTTGGCTAAAGCGCTGCTTAATGCGGCCTAACTGCGCCTGCTGCAACTCACTGTCAAATGTTTCTTGGGCTAAACGTCGAGCAAAGACCTCATCAACACTTAACTCAGATAAGGTTTCATTATCTAACTGTTTAATATGTTGTTGACGTTGGCTACGGGCACGTTTTAATTGCAATACCTCAACCGCTTGACCTTGAGTCATGTCGGCGATACGCGATTGCAGATCTGAGAGGTAATCTTGCTGCGAGACTTCAATGCTTAACCAAGTCATGGTTGTGGCATCGGTTTGCACAGCAAATGCACTTATCTGTTGTTCAATACTGTCTAAGTCGCCTTTGAGCACCTGCATCGGCTGAAAAATGGGTACAAGCAACGGCGTAACCTGGCTGAGTGCGGCATGGCTAAACTCAACCAGAAATACTGATTTATTTGGTGTGTTGTCACTTGATAGCTCATCGAAACTGAGTGCAATAGGTGAGCCGCTGTAACGAATATGGGCAGATTTCGCCACCACTTGTGGCCGATGAATGTGGCCTAAGGCAATGTAATCTGCTGCCGGAAAAAGTGCCGCGTTAAAAGCATCTAAACTGCCAATATAAATATCACGTACGGATTCAGAAGTACTTGCACCAACAGTGGTTAAATGGCCGGTCGCAATAATAGGCACTGGTGTTGCCAGCCTTGTATTAACAAGCTTTGCTTGCTCAAAACAACTTTGATAGAGCTCACTAATGGCATCACCTAATTTGCGTTGTTTATCGATTGAAGATTCACCAGATTCACTTAACACCACATCTCGTGGACGTAAAAAAGGTAACGCACATAAAATAGCTCCTACTTCACCCATGCGATTATTGAGAGTAAAGACATGCTCTTCAACACGTTCAAGAGCCCCTGGGATAACCACGGTATTAAGGCAGGCTAACAGATTTTTAGATTCATTTAAGGTTGATACTGAATCGTGATTACCACCCAGTAAAATTAGCTGACAACCTGTTTGTTGAATTTGAACAATGAATTGATTATATAAGGCGCGGGCATAGCTTGGCGGCGTGCCAGTATCGAAAATATCGCCCGCAACAATAAGGGCATCAACTTGATGAAGGTCGATTTGCTCAAGTAACCATGCCATAAAAGCTTGATGCTCGGCTGCGCGGCTTTTGCCATAAAAATATTGGCCGAGGTGCCAATCTGATGTGTGAATAATGCGCATAACATCCCTTTTAATCAAAAACGCTTAATAATGGCGTGAGTAAACCCGAATTGCCGCTATTACGATCACATATATTGCGACCACAATAATTTACCGCTCATTCCCAATGACATGATCACCACCAAAGGTTTAATAATTTTAACTCCTTTAGTGACCACAAGGCGTGAGCCTAATGTGGCACCAATGGCCTGGCCTACCAGCATAATTAATCCTAATATCACCGCCACTTGACCACCAATTAAGAAGAAAATGAGCGAAGCAATGTTCGTGGCAAAATTGAGTAGTTTTGCATGCGCAGTGGCTTTAGCTAAACCAAAACCGGCTAATGAGACAAATGCCAAGGCAAAAAAGCTCCCAGTACCTGGGCCAAAAAAACCATCATAGAAGCCAACGCCTAATGCAGCAGTAAATGCAAATACGCTTGGCGTGAGAATTTGTTGGCGATCTTGCTCACTGATTTTTTTAGACAATAAAAAATAACAACCAATGGCTAAAATCAAAAAAGGTAACACTACCTCTAACAGTTTCGCGTCGATCATTTGTACTAATATGGTGCCAATTGAGGCACCGATAAAGGCGCAAATCAACGACAGTTTTATACTGCGTAAATCGACCAAGCCTTTACGGACAAAATATAGACTTGCAAAAAAACTCCCACCACAGGCTTGTAACTTATTGGTACCTAAAGCCGCTGCTGGCGGCAGCCCAGCCCACATCAATGCCGGAATGGTGAGTAAACCGCCCCCACCAGCTATTGCGTCAATAAAACCGGCAATTAAAGCAACAGCAAACAAAATAACGCCGAGTTGGAGCGTGAGTTCAAACATGAAAGTTCTCTATAATGGCAACAAATGTGAAGTCAGTAAGACAATAATAAGGCGTTATTAGACAATCTTTAACGTCAAAATACAAAGCGTTCCGAGTTATTTATTCGATTTAACTTAACTAATCGCTACTCGCATAAATAAATGATTATCAAACAGCTCAATGTTTGCATTGATTATCGTTTTAGGACACTGGCACTTTGCGCTTCAGTTGTGCATTGATATAGTAGCCGACCTAATGAACACTAGCTGAAGGCTTTATTATGATTGTTATTACCGGCGCGAGCAGCGGCTTAGGTGCCGCATTGACCCATCTTTACGCTGCAGAAAAACACAGTCTATTGATCACTGGTCGCAGTGAGCAAAAATTGGCTAATGTCATGGCAGACTTGGCCCCACTTGAGCAAGCTAATGTAACCGCTCACGCAGCAGACTTATGTGTGGCACAGGATGTTAGTGATTTATTTTCGCGTTTATCGACGCCGCCTAGTCGGGTAATTCATTGTGCAGGTAGTGGTTACTTTGGCCCAATTGAACAACAATCTCCGCACGCGATTAATCAACTAATTAACAATAACCTCACCTCAAGCATTTTACTGTTACGAGAGCTAGTAAGTCGTTATCGTCATCACAAGGTGACGGTTGTTGTAGTCATGTCGACGGCAGCACAGGCTGGCAAAGCAAATGAGTCAACCTATTGTGCGGTTAAGTGGGCGGCAAAAGGGTTGCTTGAATCCTTGCGACTAGAATTAAAAGACAGTCCCATGAAATTAGTTGCCGTTTATCCCGGAGGCATGGCAACCGACTTTTGGCAAACCAGTGGCAAAGACATCGATACCTCAAGCTTTATGACTGCAGCAGAAGCAGCCACAATGCTTAAGCAAGCTTTAATCGCTACTGAGCATGGTTATGTGTCGGACATTACCCTTAATCGTAGTTAACAAGCCGTTTGTTGATTAAAGAGTTGGCTTTGTTGACCAATACCAGCAATATATCCAACCTGCTGGAGCAAAAACAATGTTTAACACTAAGGCATAAAATCCGACTAGCGGTAAATTAGTGGTTTTACCTTTGGCAAACTTTAAGGTGAAAAACACCACAACCAAGGTTAGAACGAAAATAATTTGGCCAATCAATGTGGCATTTAAATTCATGATTTTACCCTTTAATCATCAAGCCCGTTATGCTGAAATAGCAATATCGTTAACTGATGATACATTTAATATTAGATTATTTATAAGGCCACCACAATGTATAAAAAAGTCGTCGTAATACTGGTGTCGATCAACCTGCTTCTTGGCTTGTCAGCTTGCGCTGAATTAAAACACACTGGCAAAGAAATCGGTCACACCACAAAAAAAGTGACCACAGCAATCGGTCACGGTACGCGCGATGCCGTAAAGGCCATTGGTCACGAAACTAAAGAAGTCATTAATGACATAAAAGAAGATGACTAAATTCCGTCGTATAAATTAAGAAAAAGCCGTTAATGCGGGGCATTAACGGCTTTTTTTGAATTGGATAACTCAATTCAATTTTTAATCATGACTAAATGGCGATATTAGTGTTTACAATGCTCACCGTGTACATGGTCATCATCAGCAAATTCATCATCGCCACCTTGATTTTGCATTACGCCCCAACCATCAGAAATACCGTCAAATTCTTGCGCAAAGCTATTTAACTCGGTCTCTTTACCAACCAGTGCCGCGTATTCTGGCACCATTTGCAAGCAAACAATCACTTCCCACTTAGTGTTTTCTTCATCAAAATTTAGCTCAAGCTCGCCTTGCATATCGGTTTGGCTTAATGCCTCTAACGCTGACTCTGCATCACGTTGGTCATCAAACACTAAGAAGAAATCGACTTCTATTGACTTAGTAAGATCAATACCGGCATCCGCCATTGCTGCCAACATTTGGCCATTATCATCTTCTGGGAATTGCATTTATCAATCCTTACTCTGCTGGAACAATTTCAATTGTTGTACCATTGAACGACACCATATCGCCAACAACACACTTTTTACGTTTACGCGTATCAACTTCACCATTAACGGTAACCTGACCTTCGGTAATGACATGCTTTGCTTCACCACCACCGTTAACTAAACCAAGTACTTTGAGTACTTTGTACAGTTCTACGAATTCATCACCTTGAAGTAATGCAAACGCTTGAGTTTGAGTCGTCACAATAATCGCCTTTTTATCAAAATATATCGGTTATTATAGCCTATGCCAGTTTAGCAAGCATCAAGCATTTTAAATGGACTACTAAAGGCATATTCAAAGCCTAACTGATGGCTGATTAATTGACCGTCGATAATTTTACTGGGTTGTTCCTGTTGATTAAACTGCGGCGCAATTAATCCCAGATGCTCGGTCGCTAGATCAAACCGTCACCGAACATGATGCGGCGGTATTTAATGATAGCAGTGATATTTTATTACAAGCAGAAGCGATATTTTCTGCAATGCAAAACAGCTGTATTGTGCGATTTTCAGG
>NZ_JACJER010000153.1:0-9455 GCF_014164185.1 Shewanella sp. SG44-6
GGTTTGGCTCGCGAGTGGAATACGCAGGAACCAATTTCTTGGAATATTTCTTGTCCGTCAGCCGGTAATGCATTTTTAGACAGTCTGCCTAGGTTAAAAGTATTAGCTGAACGATATCAATCTGTCTCTGATTTTGAGATTTTCGCGAAAGCTCTTAATAAAAATGTATGTGAAGAGCATAACATTGACGTATTTATTACGCCGTTAGAAGCTCGTCATTTCTTGACCATAGCTTTTTCTATATATGCTTTAGAACAAATGCGTATTTTAAAAAGCCATAGGGCTTGGCCTTGGTACAATTGGATAAAGCTACACAATAATGAGATACGATCTGCCATATCCCTAAACTATGATCTTCTTTTAGAGTCGATATTTGATGATCTCAAGAAACAATATTTTTCATTACAAATCAATCACCATGGATACGGAATTCCTTTAGTTAAACCTCATGGTTCCGTTGATTTTGAAATAGCCCCAAATAGCATCTCATATTCCGCATCTTACCCATTAACTAATTTTGTTGATTTGAACGACTCTCAAATAATTAGATTGGATCGAGATAATCTAGTTTATCCTCGCTCTCAACCGCTTTGTATAATACCGAACGAAGCAAGTAAATACACAAATTACCAATGGGTTGCACGAGCGAACAAATTATTCAATGAAGAATTAGTAGTTTGTACTCATTGCGTCTTTATCGGAATATCGTATTTTCCATGTGATAGACCAGAGATAGATGCAATTATTGAATCTTTGCCAAAATCGGCTCAGATAATAGTAGCAAACCCTAATCCTCCAGCCGAATTCATGGAAAAAATAAAAGGTCGCCCAGTTCTGGTCTGGGATTCATATGACGGCCCTGTAGATAAAAATGGTAACTTATTGGTTCTAAAGAATATTAAGACTGGAAACAAGCTAGTAAACTGCTTTTGTGGTAGTGGGCTGAGTTACCATTATTGCTGTGGAGATCAATTGTTATAACAAGGCAATCAACGCGGATTTGGGTACGCTGTCACCTTTTTCGCTTACGCAAAAAAAGCCGCCAGCGAACCCAGACCGGTTATGGCAGAGTTAATCTAAATTCACCATACTTATCATAATGCGAATAGTGAGTGTTAGATCTTAGGCACTAACACGCTTCTGTCCAAAAACGTGTTTGGTTTAACTATAATATGTATCAAAAAATTATTAGTTCCGATTCTAAAGCAACCTATCAATATTAATAAAATGTGTAGACACTTTGTGGGGAATCGTCTGATGCATTAGGGAACTATATTATTAATTATAATTAAAGTTTGAAATCCGATACTGAGTATTATAAGTATTCAAAATTAGGTCCTAGAATGGCGAATCGAACGTGGACACTACTTTTTCTCTAAATCCTCCTAAAAGCTCAAAAGACTGAGATACTAAACCTATAGCATTCTTAGGTGTGACTATCTCCAGTGAATCGACTTGCAAGGGCTTTTTATTAAAGCTACTTCCAACTTCTAGTTTGCTAGTATCTCTAGGTGAAATGTTATCTTTCATAACTTCATCTTTATCTAACGATATAGCTTCTGACGGACTAACATTGACGGGGGGATTATATATTACAGGCAGATCCGGTATTTCTTCTGCTATACGATTTGCAAATTCGACAAGCTTCGGCTCTGCAAAAGTGAATAGCCACGCTTGTTGGTCAACAGATGTGGTCATTCGTAAAATACGGCCTAATACTTGCCTAAAATAGAGCTCAGTTTTAACTCTACTGAGGTGACAACATACTTGCAAACGTGGAATATCCGTTCCCTCACTTATCATCCCAACACTGACTATCCAGTTGATCGAACTGTTCCGAAATTCATTTATTCTATGTGAAGGTTCATTTTCTTTATACGTAACAATTTGAGCTGTTTGATTAAACTCAGTTTTAAGCATGTTAAAGATATATGCAGCATGCTCTGTTGATGAAGAAACAATCAGTCCAGCGGCATTAGGATTGACCTTCTTGATGATTTTAAGCTTGTCTGTTGCTAGTGTTAAAATATGTCTGAGCGCTTCATTATTTTTGATGACCGATTGGTAAGGAACCGATTTATCCTTAAATAATTCATCAAAACAGTTAAAGGTTTTGGTCTCATTATCTTTGTCAGTAACTGATATTTTTTCATTATCTATCAGTACTATTTTGGGGCTGCGACATACAATGTCAGCAATGGCTTCTTTTAGACCATAAATGAAATCGCATTGAATTTTATTATCTGGATCAGTATATCGAGACAAGGCAATTGGAGACTGATCTGAACGCCATGGCGTTCCCGTCAAAGCTAAAGTGTACCGAGCCTTGTCTTGTATGTTGAGTAAAATTTCTTCACCCCATACATTTGCATCTTCAATCGTTCTCCCTGAACAATGATGGATCTCATCAAAGACCACTAAAACTCGATTCTTCTCTAGTAATTGCCAAAAGTCTTCTTTAAAAGATAGCATTCCTTGATAAGTATAAGAGCAACCGATAGAGCCAATCACACCATCAAAACGACATGACAACCGTTGTGAAAATGTTTTCTGAATTCCCTGTGCGATATTCACTGAAGGCGAAAAACAAAGAACAAAATCGATAAGGCCTTGTTCAAATAATCTAGCGGCCACTTCAGATGCCATAACCGTCTTTCCTGCCCCTGGAGTAGCTAAGCAGAGGAAATGTCTCTGGTTAGCACTAAATTGCTTTGTGGCGTGATTGACGCACTCTGACTGCCATTGCCTTAGTTGCATTATATTTACTTCTGTTGGTGAGTGAGCACAGACTTAATTGCCTTTATCTGTCCCAGTAACTTCGAACTATTTTCTCTAGCAAGCATATATTGTGACTCAAGATGCGATTTCATTTCAGGGAATGAATTATATAAACGCATATATTCTTCTGACTCTCCAATACTGGTGAGCAAATCAACTTCCGATTGCTTAAGACGTTGTTCTAGATTTTGTATTTTATCTTTACTAATATTTTCGGCTTGCGATAAAGGATGATAACTTTGCTCATCACTAGTGCTTATAATGAAATTCGTTTTTGAAAATAATTCTGTCTTCTGGTATGTGATAGATTTTAAGCCTTCGTTTTGAGATTTTTTCAAAAGCCCTTTTTTAACCAATCTAGATATTTGTCGATAAATGAAATTGTATGTTTGGCTTACACTTTCACAGCCCTGTGAAACCGCATGATATACATCTCGTAATTCTATAACTTGAAAATGATTGAAGCTCTCATCCTGGAGAATAGTATGTAATGTTGAACATATTTTGATTGAAGCTTTTGGCATAACGTTCTCACAAGGCTCTATTACTCACTCATTTTGAGTGTTAGATGGACATAAAAAATAATTGCGGATTATAGTCCGTGGCTTTATAAGCCGCAACTTTAGATAGTCTTTCTTTTTAATGAGATTAAAAATGAAAGACTTAGCAGTACAATTTGGACGAAAACTAAGAGCTAAACGTAAAATTCTTGGAATCTCACAGGATAAAATGGCTTTATTAGCGGAAATGGATCGCAGCTATGCAGGTAGGATTGAGCGTGGTGAAGTCAACATTACACTTGAAAAGGTGTATCAATTAGCAGAAGTACTTGAGTGTGATGTAAAGGAATTACTTCCTTGACTATAAATATTACATTACCTAGATCAACGAGTATTAGAATAGTCCTAACTCGTATTTGGACAGAAACGTGTCAGTTGACTCGCTAATTTAGTGATAAATGAATCAACCCATTTATCTATCATCAAACGTCTAGATGTCTGATAGACATCTATGTGGCGGACCAAATTAGCTAACCCACTACATTGAACGCTCTATGGATTAGACCAGAACAACTGGTCAAGAAAAGGGTAAAGAGAACTTATAAAAGAAGGTAGATCATTTGGTGTACTTGATATGTCTGCAATAGCAAAAGTAGATCGCAAAAATTATACAAATATCTAAGTGTTTAGAAAAATCAAATTTGATTACATTGTCCATAAATATAAGCTAATTCAGCGACTGTTTTCGCGGAGAATTTTTTTAACAAGGTTGCACGGTGCACCTCTACAGTTCGCATAGCAATACAAAGTTCGTCGGCTATTCGTAAATTACGTTTGCCTGCAATAATTAACCGAAGAATATCCTTTTCTCTCTTGGTCAATGATGCATAAGCATCATTGATTTTCATGGTATTAATATTTACTGTAGATTGATTTAACCCTTTATTTATGGCTAAAGCCAGCTCACTTCCTTTAACCGGCTTCTGAAAAAAATTTACCGCTCCAGATTGTAAAGCATCCACTGCCATTGGCACATTACCATGCCCTGTAAGATAAATAACGGCCAGAGGGCTTTTGGCTTCATTTAACAATTGATGCACCTGCTGACCTCGCAAATTAGGCATGCGGCAGTCTAAAATGACACAACCAGGCATATTTAAATCTATAGCATTTAAGAACTGTTGTCCGTCTTCAAATGTAGTAATTGTAAAATCATACTCTTCAAGCATAAACTTTAGCGAGTCACGCACAGATTTATCATCATCAACGACATAAACGACTAAAGAGGGCAATACATTATCCATATCTATTTCCTGTTATTTCGGTTACTAGAATAGGTAATGATATTTTCACTATACAACCATTAGGTTTGATCGATCGAAGCATAAATTCTCCTTTATGCATTTCTATTACATCACGGCAAATCGCAAGTCCTAGTCCCAGCCCATCTTTTTTGGTACTGACAAATGCGTCTACCGGGTTGTCATGTTCTAATCCAGTGCCATTATCGACAACTTCAAGAATGAATTTATCTTGCCGATAGTTCGTCCGTATAATAATTTCAGGATGATATCCAATATCTGGATGGCGTTCAAAATGCGTTAAACAAGCCTCCATAGCGTTATTAATGACATTTATTATGACTTGTTGCAGACCGACAATGTCGACCTCAACATTAGCCGGTTTGCCTTCTATTTCACGAAATATACCGACTTCTAGCTTTTGAAGTCGAAAATGCAGCAACTCAATTGTATCGTCCAGTAACTGTTCTATATCAAGCAGTTGCTTCTCAACTGTGCGTTTGGTAATGAGGGTTCGTAAGCGATTAATAATGGCATCCGCGCGGTCAACTTCACTTTGAATTTTTTCAAATACGGGAACAATATCTTGGTATGGTAACTTTTTAGCCAAACGCAATAAACCACCTTCACTGTAATTTCGAATAGCCGCTAATGGTTGATTTATTTCATGTGCCAAACTGCTACCCAGCTCACCAACAATGGCGACTCGTTGTGAATGTTCTAACATTTCACTTTTCTGTTTCAAACGATACTGTGTTTTCTCCAATTCTTGCTTATTTTTACTAAAACAATATTCCAACCAAAAATGGTAAGCGTTGATAATAATAAAAAATATAAAGATTACCCAAGCCCACTCCTGATGAGAACGAAATAGTCGCAAAGCTTGTTTCCACCAAGATTGTTGTAGCGGTAAAATATCTAGAGCTTGATACACTTTATCGATAGATAGCAGGTTAACTGACGATGTCCAGCCAGAAGCTCCTGCGGCAATGATTGCAGGATTATCATTAGGCATAGACAGCAATACCCGCGAGATTTGTTTTGCCAACCTATCTGAACCTCGTTCTGTTTTTGCAAGAGACCAATTTGGATACAGTGGCGTTGAAACTTGACAGGCAAAATTACTGTTATCTTTTAGGTTTAATACCCGAAAGTTTTGTTTATCTATCAGGCCTTCTTTACTCATATTTTCTAGCAGACAGACAGGAACTATTGCTGCTTCGACATTATTATCTCTAAGTTGATAAAGATTCGCGTCAATTGGAAAGCCTAAATAATGCACGTCAGCAAAAAAGTCATTGGGATTAATCCCCTGTTGGGCTATTTCATAGCGAAGAGTTAAATATCCACCAAATGCTTTCTCGGAAACGGCCGCCATCGAAAGACCAACGACATCTTCAAGGGTTTGATAAGCAGAGCTAGCCCTCACCACCAGTGCTGAACCAATACCAGAATGAGTATTTTCTGGTGTCTTGTTAGTTAAAGTCGCTATCCACGACAAAGTATACTGCCGCCCTAATGTGACCGATTGCCCAGGATTAGTGAGTACAAAATCTAATGTTTGTTGGCTAACAGCATCAGCCATAGTATTTAAATCCAACGGATGCAGCACAAAATTAACGTCAGATATCTGCTGATTAAGCCAATCAACCGTAGGCTGCCAACGTTGCTCCGAGTATAAATGTCCGCGAGTGGCAAGTACGCCGATATTAACGTTTGGTTTTTCTGAGATTGATTGGGCTGATATTGGTAACGCCATTAACGCCATCCCCAAAAAAACGGCATAAAAATAACAACGAAACCATCGTCTTATGACCATTACTATTCCTCAGTTGAAAACTTAAAACAGATTAATAAGCTGTATAACAATGTCAAAAGTTGTTTTAGATCAATGTTTATTTAGTCATGTGGAAATCCACAATACCAGCTTAAGCATAATTTACTGACAATAAGCACAAGAGATAATAATCAAGTCAGGTGAATTATGGATTCTAACAAACGCCGCTTTCTAAGTGCAATGACTGCAGGAGCAGCTTTGATCCCAATTGTGGGAGTCAACACGGCCACCGCAGCCATCATTGTACGTAATAATGATGAAGAAGATCGTAAAGGAATGGTTGGAAAACGCTACGCTATGGTCGTTGACTTAAGAAAATGTGTTGGTTGTCAAGCTTGTACCGTTGGGTGCAGCATTGAAAATCAAACACCAATCGGCCAGTTTAGAACGACTGTGAAACAATATGAAGTGAGCCTTATTGACGGTTCTAAAATTACTAAAGAAGTAAAATCCTTCATGTTGCCTCGACTCTGTAATCACTGTGAAAATCCTCCTTGTGTTGCTGTGTGTCCTGTTCAAGCTACTTTTCAGCGTGAGGATGGGATTGTCATGGTTGATAACAGTCGTTGTGTAGCTTGTGCTTACTGTGTTCAAGCATGCCCTTATGATGCGCGTTTCATTAATGAAGAAACTCTCACCGCTGACAAATGTACTTTCTGTGCTCATCGCCTTGAAAAAGGTTTATTACCTGCCTGCGTTGAAACGTGTGTCGGTGGTGCGCGTGTTATTGGCGATCTGAAAGATCCATCAAGTGAGATTAATCGTCTATTAACAGAAAATAAAAATGATATAAAAGTGCTTAAACCTGAAGAAAACACTTTACCTCATGTGTTTTATATTGGCATGGATGAACGTTTTACCAGCCATATTCAAGCTAAACCAGCCATTTATGATCCCAAAGGAGTGTAGCTATGAACATCACTGAAGTCTTAGTGCCGGCACAGCAAATGGCTTGGCTACCTTGGGCAACACAATATTTCTTCTTTATTGGTTCCGCGTACGGCGCAGCAATATTATTTATCATTGCACTTATTTTTAAACAATACACGACTCATCAACTACGTGCTGCATTAGTCTTAACGCTTGCTATTTGTGCTGTCGTTGGGCCATTAGCGCTGACTGGCGATTTGCATCAGCCTGGTCGTGCTTGGCATTTTTATGCTTACCTTACCTCTTGGTCGTGGATGTCTATGGGATCGATTTTTTTACCTATATTTTCAGGACTCGCGGTTCTAACGGCCTGGCTATATTTGAGAAACGACTTAATGAACTTGCAAAAAAGTGATAACAAGGTTTTTCAAGTCATATCGAGATTGTCATTAGGGCAGTGGAAAACCTGTCATAGCATGATGATTAGCGTGGCTTCGGCCACAGTGGTATCGAGTTTATCAATTGCATTTTATACCGGCGCAGAAATAGCAGCCGTTCATGCCCGTCCACTTTGGGACCAACCAGCCTCCCCATTAATTTGGTTTACCACCGCTTTTCTGGGAGCTGTAGGGTTATCGTTGATTATATGGTTGCTTTTCCCTAAACAAGGCACGGCCAATGAACTGTCAAAGACTGATATTCGAATGGTCAAACAGACCATAATATTAAGCAGTATTTTGGCATTGATCCTTATCCCGATATGGGCATCTGGTAATGTTGTCTTCTCGCTATTTGATAATAGTGATTGGGTTAATAACCTCGTGATATTAGCGCTATCAATTTTCAGCTGTGTCATTTTAGTTTTGCTTACCATGCGCTTTAACTGCAGTCGTCTAGTGCTATTTTGTAATGCTTTAGTATCAATAACAGCATGTTGGATAACGCGCTGGATAACCATGATGGAAGTTCAAACTATCCCCAAATTTGACGCAGGACCTTATCCCTATTCACTCCCTATGGGAAGCAGTGGTTTGTTAGGGATTTTAGGTATGCTTGGCCTTTGGATTGCGCTAGCAATGCTCGCTTCTGAGCTTGTGCAACCCAAGCGTAATCACAACGATGATACAACACTCACCAACCACTAATTTAAGAGGATTTCACTATGGATAACAAACGTCGATTATTTTTGAAATCAGGCCTTGCTGTGAGTGGTCTGGGTACTTTTGCTGCTGGATATGCCGGCACGACAAAACATATGATAGAAGGTGCTATTGAAGGCACTTCAGGAAAGAAAACTCGTGATATTCATCATGGAAATTCATTAGAACCTGAGTATGAAGTGAATAAAAAGGGTAACCTCATTCCCAATCACAACCAGCGTGTCGCACCATCCATGTGCTATGGGTGTTGGACACTATGTGGCGTGCGTGTGCGGATCGATAATCGCAATGATGAAATTTTACGGATCAGCGGTAATCCATATCATCCGTTATCACATCAAACCCCTATTACTTTTAATACCCCAGTAAAAGATGCTTATTTAAGCCTCACTGGTGAGTCAGGGCTTGAAGGCCGCTCAACAGCCTGTGCTCGTGGCAATGGTATGCTTGAAATTCGCAATAGCCCTTATCGTATTACTCAGCCATTAAAACGTATCGGTAAGCGTGGTGAAGGCAAATGGCAAAAAATCAGCTATGAGCAGCTGATAGAGGAAGTTGTTGAAGGTGGCGATTTATTCGGTGAAGGTCACGTTGACGGCCTAAGGGTAATACGTGATATCAATACTCCGATAGATACGCAAAATCCAGAATATGGCCCGAAAGCGAATCAGTTACTGGTCACTAATGCCGGTGACATACCAATGAAGATAATATACTCAGCGTTGTTTAAGTCAGGCTTTAGATGAGCAAACTTGTTAAGGTCATTCATAAAAGCACCACTGCCTGCGCGAAAAGCATAGCCACAATATGAACCGTGATGGCCAAAATTACGGGTACCAAAGCTATTAAATGCAAAACGCTTTAAAATATCATCTCGCCCTTCATTACCCGCATTAGTGACCAGTAACTGATTCGCTTTCGGGCCATATTCTGGATTTTGCGTATCTATCGGAGTATTGATATCACGTATTACCCTTAGGCCGTCAACGTGACCTTCACCGAATAAATC
>NZ_JACJER010000154.1:0-9382 GCF_014164185.1 Shewanella sp. SG44-6
TAATCCGTATGTCACTGGTTCGAGTCCAGTTTGGAGAGCCAATATTTACTGTTATCGAAACGATTCCCCAATAGTTCAGTTGGTAGCACGGCGGACTGTTAATCCGTATGTCACTGGTTCAAGTCCAGTTTGGGGAGCCATCGAGATAACATATTTGAAATAATACGCTTCCCCAATAGTTCAGTTGGTAGAACGGCGGACTGTTAATCCGTATGTCACTGGTTCAAGTCCAGTTTGGGGAGCCATTTCAAAGTCTAAAATAAGTAATAATAATTCCCCAGTAGTTCAGTTGGTAGAACGGCGGACTGTTAATCCGTATGTCACTGGTTCGAGTCCAGTCTGGGGAGCCATTATTATTAACTTCATCGCACAGCTAAAACTCCCCTCCTACGAACCTCCCATGTAATTCAATATCTTATTAGTCATTGATGATCCTTTATCATTGGTCATTTATGTTAAAATTTTTGTGATTAAAATCGTTAAATTTTCTATCGGAAATATAACCTTAGATTAATCATTATTTAATCTCATTTCTGCTATGATATTATTGGTTATTATACAAACTATATAGCGCATTTTACTTTTGGTTAAAAAACGACATTCGAACCACTGCAGCACAAGGTTTGTGCCAGAACGAGCAAGTTTAACCAAACATACTCAAGGAATAGATGTTTTATGGGCTTATCGAAATCCTTTCAGCTTGTTCTTTTTATCGTTTTCGGTTTATTAATTTTCCGAATTTTTACGGTGGAAAATAATGAAGTTCAACAACAAGGTGAAATTGCACGGGTTAATTATCAGCAATACGTGCAAACTATTGATCAGTGGCAAGGGAGTGGCGAAGCACTATACCAGCTTATGTCTGAAAAATTTTCGTTTCAGTTTTTTCAGTATATTGATAAAACTGATAATAATAACAATTTTACTCATGGCAGCTTACTTCGCCCAGCGGGAGATTTCGCCAGTGAAATCTTCAATATTGAATTAGGTCATGTACAAAATTTTCCTGACGGTCGCTTACAAGTTAGATTAGATACCGCGAGCGTATTATCAGCCAGTTTTGATGATTTACAACAGACAGCAACCTTATTGATTATCGCTTATGTGTCATTGATGTTGTTATTTGCATTGCTGATGCAACTACACCGCCGAAGAATCAACTATGCTGCCGAATACATCTCTCATATTCCTGATTTATCCTTCCTCGCCATTGAGAAATCGCGCTTTCCAGGTGTTTTAAGACCTCTGGGTAATACACTGGAAATTTGTCGCAGCCAATTAAAGCTCAACTTAGATCGTGTCAGAAAAGAGAATGAACAGTTAACTAAAGCCGCATATCAAGATCCCGTCAGTGGATTTTCAACTCGACAACGTTTTACACAACATATTGAAGCAATTAATAAAACGGATAAGCAACAGTATGGTGTACTCATAGTCGTTAAGGCTGCTGAACTGGCAAGCATCAATCAGTTGCATGGACGTGCGGCTGGAGATGATTATTTAGCAAAATTGGCAACCTGTATTCGAAAATCGCTAGCTAATCTTGGAATGAGTGAGTGCTTTAGAATCTCAAGTGGTGATTTTGCTATTTTTATTGACAGCATTTCACTTAAAGAAGGCGAACGATTTTTAGAACACCTTAAACGCCACTTAGATGAATATGCTCAAACAACTAAAAGTGATTCCATTGCACATGCTGGTATGGTGCCCTATCAGCAAGGTAACGAGCCATTGGCATTGATGGCATTAGCCGATACGGCCGTCAGCGTGGCGCAAACAATGGGACCAAATCGTTACTATCAATTAGAGAAACTATCGGGTAGTGAGCAAATAAGCACGGAACATTGGAAAATCACTATAGATGACTTAATTAATCGAAGAAGTATTAAGTTTTATCAACAACCTATCCAACCTTGTAATAATGCGACTGAAGTTTACCGTGAATTATTAGCACGCTTTTATAATGTCGAAGGTAAACATTTACCCACGACCACTGTTATTGCAATGGCTGAACGATATGGGATGAGTGTTGAATTAGATAAAATGATCGTGACACAAACCATTAAGGTGTTGAGTGAGAACCCAAGCATTTCAGGCCACATGGGAGTTAATATCAGTGCTTCTTCAGCACATCAAGACGGTTTTACCATGTGGCTTAAAGACATATTAACTAAAAATCGAGGCACAGCGGCTCGATTGGTGTTTGAACTGAATGAATCAGGCATGCAAACCAATTTAGAATCTAGCCATAATTTTGTAAACGAGATACACAAAGCTGGAGCAAAAGTGGCTATCGAGCGCTTTGGTTTAGGCTTTACATCATTTAAATTTTTCCGAGAGGTTCGTCCTGATTTTATCAAGTTAGACAGTAGTTACAGTGACAATATCGAACAGGACAATAATAATAAGTTCTTTGTCCGGATGATTGTCGATATCGCTAAACGCATCAGTATCCGCGTTATCGCTACTGGGGTTGAAAAACAAGACGAAAAGCTGACGTTAGAAAAACTGTTAGTAGATGGTATGCAAGGTTATTATATTGCTAAACCTGAGTTATTGTTAAATAAACAGTAAAAACAACGTTAATATACGGTAAATATATCGCTTTTATTCTAAGGTTAAACATTTTATGTTTAACCTTATTTTTTATCCGTTGTTTATCGGCGCCAAACCTAAGATAATACTCGTATCTATTGGTCAAAAAAATTGTAGCAATGACAGAGTATCTTCTCCTGTTGATCGGCACAGTGCTGGTAAATAACTTCGTTCTGGTAAAATTCTTAGGTCTATGCCCTTTTATGGGGGTGTCGAGCAAATTAGCGTCGGCGGTCGGCATGTCAATGGCCACCACGTTTGTGTTGACCCTCGCTTCTATTCTGAGTTATTTAACCAACGAATTTTTACTGCAACCTTTTGACTTAAGCTATTTACGCACCATGAGCTTTATTTTAGTGATTGCTGTTGTCGTACAGTTCACTGAAATGGTGGTGCAAAAAACCAGCGCGTCTCTACATCGTGCTTTGGGAATTTATCTACCGCTTATTACCACCAATTGCGCGGTATTAGGCGTGGCATTGCTTAACGTTAATGAAGACCATAACTTTATTGAATCGGCTATTTATGGTTTTGGTGCTGCTGTTGGTTTTTCTCTAGTGTTAATTTTATTTTCAGCCATGCGTGAGCGCTTGGCTGCAGCAGACGTGCCCTTACCTTTTCAAGGTGGTGCGATTGCGATGATCACTGCAGGTTTAATGTCATTAGCCTTTATGGGGTTTGCGGGGCTGGTTAACTAATGTTGTCGAGTATATTCATTGCTGTAGCGATATTGACCGTTTTAGCGTTAGCATTTGGAGTCATTTTAGGCTTTGCATCGAAAAAATTTAAAGTCGAAGGCAATCCTATTGTTGATCAAGTTGACACCCTGCTGCCACAGACTCAGTGTGGACAATGTGGTTATCCGGGTTGCCGGCCCTACGCCGAAGCCATTGCCAATGGTGATAAAATCAATAAATGCCCTCCTGGTGGTACTGCTACCATGGAAAAGATTGCCGAACTCATGGGCGTAGAACCGGAACCATTAGGGGAAGCAGCCCAAGCCAATGTGAAAAAAGTGGCTTTTATCCGCGAAGATGAATGTATTGGCTGTACTAAATGTATTCAAGCATGCCCAGTCGACGCTATTTTAGGGGCTGGAAAATTAATGCATACCGTGATTGCCAAAGATTGTACTGGCTGCGATTTATGCGTTGAACCTTGTCCCGTCGATTGTATTGACATGATCCCCGTTGAAACCACTATACAAAATTGGGATTGGAAATTACGCGCAATTCCAATAAGCGTAATCGATCAACAGCAAGAGGATAAACGGTGTTAACGTTATTAGAGCAATTAGATAAAGGTCATTTGTGGCGCTCTCCTGGCGGGATCCATCCACCTGAACTGAAAACATTATCCAATCAAAGCGTAATATCATCGTTACCCTTGCCATCGCGATTTGTCGTACCGGTTCCCCTTGTCGGCCAACTTGCGACCATGAGTGTCAAGGTGGGTGACCACGTACTCAAAGGACAAGCTCTCACTGAAGGAGCTGGCTTTACTTATTTACCCGTTCACGCGCCTACCTCTGGTGTGGTTGTCGCCATAGAGCAACATAACAGTAACCATGCTTCTACATTGCCAGTATTAAGCTGCATCATCGAAGCTGATGGTCAAGATACTTGGTGTGAATTAATACCAAACCAGCTTGAACAACTGTCAAAGTCGGCTATTTTAGACAAAATTAAACAAGCGGGTATTGCGGGTATGGGCGGCGCAGCGTTTCCCAGCCACGTAAAACTTAACCCTGCCAGTGAAATAGATTTAGTGATCATTAATGGTGTCGAGTGTGAACCCTACATCAGCGCCGATGACAGATTAATGCGTGATTACAGTGATGAGATCTTAACTGGGATCAGCATTATTCATCACTTACTCAATCCTCAGCGCATTGTTATCGCTATTGAAGATAATAAACCTGAAGCAGCAAAAGCGATGCAAGCGGCAATTACTCGCAGTACATTGCCTAATGATATTATTCGCGTCACGGTTATTCCGACCAAGTATCCTTCTGGCGGTGAAAAACAACTGATTCAAATTATTACCGGTAAAGAAGTACCCAGTGGAGCCATTCCAGCCCAACTTGGTATTGTGATGCATAACGTCGGTACCGCCTATGCGATTCAAGAAGCCGTTTTACAAGGTAAGCCACTTATTGAACGCGTTGTCACTTTCACTGGGGAACGCGTCGGAAAACCAGGAAACTATTGGCTTCGCATAGGAACAACGGTGGCCGATGCTCTAAATCAAGTCAACTTTGCCCCAGATAATGGCCAAAAAGTCATTGTGGGTGGCCCAATGATGGGATACGCACTAGCAGATCTCGATGTGCCAATATTAAAAGGTACTAACTGCTTACTGACCCCCAGCCAAGCTGAAATCGCCCCAGACGCCGATGAGAAAGCCTGTATTCGATGTGGTGAGTGTGCAGTTGCCTGCCCGGCATTATTGCTACCTCAGCAATTATTTTGGCATGCAAAGGCCGAAGAATACGATAAGGCTGCCAGCTTTAACTTAAAAGACTGCATAGAATGTGGTTGTTGCAGTTACGTATGCCCAAGTGATATTCCATTAGTAGAATACTATCGCGTGGCTAAATCTGCGCTGAAAAATACTGCAGAAGAAAAACTACAAGCTGAAAGAGCAAAACAACGTTTTGAAGTGCGCCTGCAACGACTTGAAGATGAAAAAACGGCTCGAGAAGAAAAATCTAAGCAAGCGGCGGCTAAACGCCAAGCGAATATGAAATCGAGCGACAAAGATGCCGTTGCCGCTGCAATGGCACGTATTGCTGCTAAAAAGGCTCAAACAGCAGATGCGACAAAGGACTCAGTCACAACACACACAAACATTACCGATGCACCAAGTGTAGCTGTGGACAGTCCGGACGCGAAGAAAACCGCGGTTAGTGCAGCAATTGAGCGGGCTAAAGCTAAAAAAGCCGCTATTGCAGCTCAGTCTTTAGCTGATAAGCAAGCTGATGTCACAGAGGCAACTGCTGATCATTCCGCTGATAATATCGACGACAAGAAAGCAAAAATTGCCGCTGCGGTAGCTCGAGCAAAAGCCAAAAAAGCCGCGTTAGCTAATGAATCGGCTGCAACCGATAACCCAGCTGAGCCTGATAGTGCTGTTGCGGCTGAGGCGATAAATAACCCGAGTGCAACAAATAGCAGTATTAATGCCGCTCCTATCGATGACAAAAAAGCTAAAATCGCTGCTGCGGTGGCTAAAGCAAAAGCCAAAAAAGCCGCGTTAGCTAATGAATCGGCTGCAACCGATAACCCTGCTGAGTCTGATAGTGCTGTTACGGCTGAGGCGATAAATAGCCCGAGTGCAACAGATAGCAGTATTAACGTCGCTCCTGTTGATGACAAAAAAGCTAAAATCGCTGCTGCGGTGGCTAAAGCAAAAGCCAAAAAAGCCGCGTTAGCTAATGAATCGGCTGCAACCGATAACCCAGCTGAGCCTGGTAGTGCTGTTGCGGCTGAAGCGATAAATAGCCCCAGTGCAACAGATAGCAGTATTAATGCCGCTCCTGTCGATGACAAAAAAGCTAAAATCGCTGCCGCAGTGGCTAAAGCAAAAGCTAAAAAAGCAGCATTAGCTAATGAGTTGACGCAAACAGATGAGTCAGCCGTATCATCTACCGTCGTCAATCAGGCGATTAAGACCGCTAGTGATGTTGATATGACCAATAGCGAAGCTCCTATTGATGACAAAAAAGCCAAAATTGCCGCCGCTGTCGCCAAAGCGAAAGCCAAGAAACTCGCTAACAGTGCTAAGCAAGAGGAATAACCACTATGGCATTTAAAATTGCCTCATCACCACATGTCAGTTCAACATCGCAAACCAATACAGTGATGAAGCGCGTTGCGCTATGCTTGATCCCCGGGATTGCTGTACAAAGCTATTATTTTGGCTATGGTACCTTAGTTCAATTATTACTCGCCATCACAGTAGCTTATCTCGCTGAAGCTGCAGTAATAAAGTTACGTCACAAAAATATAACGGCAATCTTAGCGGATAATAGCGCATTGGTGACGGCAAGCTTACTGGCGGTTGCAATTCCGCCTTTAGCACCCTGGTGGATGATCGTTATCGGGACATTATTTGCGATTGTGATTGTCAAGCAGCTCTATGGTGGATTGGGCAATAATGTCTTTAACCCTGCTATGGCTGCATACGTACTGCTGTTGATCTCATTTCCAGTGCAAATGACATCATGGGTTGCCCCGCAAACATTAGCCCTCAACAGCGCCGATATGTTGCATACGTTCAACAGTATCTTTCAATTAAACACTGGCTACGCTGCAGACTATTTCCATCTTGCGATTGATGGCACAACGATGGCCACGCCACTAGATACCCTAAAAACCGACCTGTCGATGGGCCTGACTACAACAGAAAGTATGACTAAGACTATCTTTTCTGGCACTGTTGGCGAAGGTTGGTTTTGGGTCAATCTCGCCTATCTCATTGGCGGCATAGTCATGCTGAAGCTCAAGGTGATCCGCTGGCACATAAGCGGATCAATTCTTTTGAGCTTATTTGTTTGTGCCAGTATTGGCTTTTTAATCAGCCCTGATACCTTCGTGAGCCCTACGATGCATTTATTTTCTGGGGGAACCATGCTGGCGGCATTTTTTATTGCCACGGACCCTGTGACTGCGGCAACGAGTACTCGTGGTCGTCTAATATTTGGCGCCATGATAGGCTTACTTATTTACTTAATAAGAACATTTGGCGGCTATCCTGATGCTGTCGCATTTGCAGTGTTACTAGCGAATATGTGCGCACCATTTATCGATTATTATGTTCGCCCTCGCAGTTATGGTCATCGAGCAGGAAATTAATTATGTCTATTTTAACCACTAACCCGATGATTAAAAATGGTCTTTTACTGGGCCTATTTGCCTTGTGTTGCACAGGTCTTGTAGCCTTAGTGCATGCGTTAACCAGCGACACGATTTCATTGCAACAGCAAAAACAATTAACCTTGATTCTCAACCAAATAATTCCGCCCCAGTTACACGATAATGTACTCAGTGAGCAATGTATTTTGGTTAACTCGCCAGAACTATTAGGCACAGAAGCCGATTTACCGGCATATCTTGCTTATCAGGGTGATCAACCTGTCGCTATCGCAATAGAAGCAATTGCACCAGATGGCTATAATGGCGAGATAAAACTGATTATCGGCGTTGATAACCAAGGGGAAATATTAGGTGTGCGAACCCTTTCCCATCAAGAGACTCCTGGGTTAGGTGATAAAATCGATCTTCGTAAATCTGATTGGGTGACCCATTTCAGTGGCAAATTATTTAAAGACAACACCAGCATGTGGAAAGTAAAAAAAGACGGTGGCCAGTTTGATCAATTTACCGGTGCAACCATTACTCCGCGCGCTTATGTTAAAGCCATTACTAAAGCGATGACGTTTATTGAACAACATCGTCAAACACTGTACCAAAGTCATTATGCCTGTGAGGCCAGCCATGAGTAATTATCGTGAAATAGCCGCTCAAGGGCTATGGAAAAACAATCCAGGGTTAGTGCAACTCTTAGGCCTATGTCCACTACTTGCCGTTACTGCCACCATTACTAACGCGTTAGGTTTAGGTGTGGCCACTTTGTTGGTATTAGTTGGATCAAATATTTTAGTCTCTTTAGTGCGCGATTTTGTTCCTAAAGAAATTCGAATCCCGGTATTTGTGATGATCATTGCTGCACTGGTGACTTGTGTGCAATTACTGATTAACGCTTATGCCTATAATTTATATTTATCATTAGGTATTTTCTTACCCTTGATCGTCACTAACTGCGTCATCATAGGTCGCGCTGAAGCATTTGCATCGCGTAATTCATTAGCCCACTCGACGTTCGATGGATTGATGATGGGCTTGGGATTTACCGCAGTATTGGTAGTGTTAGGTGCAAGCCGTGAACTCATTGGTCAAGGGACTCTTTTTGACGGTGCAGATCTATTATTAGGTGATTGGGCCAGTGTCTTGACCATTCATGTATGGCAGGTAGACACGCCATTTTTATTGGCCATGTTACCGCCAGGAGCATTCATTGGCATGGGATTACTAATCGCCCTTAAAAATGTCATCGACAGCCGAGTAAAAGCCATGCAACCTAAAGCTGAAGTAGTTGGTGTTACGCGGGCTCGGATCACTAAAGTCAACTAATACTCAACCGCTGTTAACCGACAGCGGCCGTTAACTTAACGATAAATTGACCGATTATTATGAATAAAGATAAACGCCATCAAATTCTCTGCCGATTAAGGGACAATAACCCTAAACCTGAGACCGAACTTAATTTTTCCAGTCCATTTGAGCTCTTAGTTGCGGTCACATTATCAGCACAAGCAACTGACGTCAGTGTCAATAAAGCCACTGATAAATTGTTTCCAATTGCCAATACGCCTCAAGCAATCTACGACTTAGGCGTTGACGGGCTCAAGCAATATATTAAAACCATTGGCTTATACAATAACAAAGCCATTAATGTGATTAACGCCTGTAAAATGCTGATTGATTTACATGCTGGTGAAGTACCCGAAAATCGAGAAGCATTAGAAGCTTTACCTGGAGTGGGACGAAAAACGGCCAATGTAGTACTCAATACCGCTTTTGGTTGGCCAACCATTGCCGTTGACACGCATATTTTTAGGTTAGCAAACCGGACTAAATTTGCCCCAGGCAAAAATGTCGATCAAGTTGAACTGAATATGCTTAAAGTGGTGCCGAATGAGTTTAAAGTGGATGTTCATCATTGG
>NZ_JACJER010000155.1:0-9337 GCF_014164185.1 Shewanella sp. SG44-6
CCATGACCAATCTTCGTTACATTGTTAGGCTCGCTACTTTATTCAGAGCCCTAGGTTCATCTGGTGATACAGATGGTTCACTCAAAAGCGGTGAACAGCGCTTCATACGACCTCACGTCGCACGCCCCAAAGCTTGTTAGAGAACATCCAATTTAAACTTTGCTCGAACATAGTTATCGCTAGTTTATGAAAGCACTATTTTGATATAAATTTATCTACGATTAACATCATAAAATCTTTGCGACAGTGCACTGTTTTTTTATACAGTTATAATTCATTTGTGTTAAAACAACAGTGTTGTTTCTCGTTATGTAATTGCGAAAATTCTCGGTTTTACCTAAAGGATAATTCTATCTAATTGAATTAGCTGATTTTTGTTAACATATCTGCTCTGCATAACGAGTTTGTATTATTCTCGATTATCTAAATTCTCGCTTTTGCCTAGACTAAAAGGTGATTGATTTGGATTATTTAAGCTGATAAGTTACTAAAATCATTAATAATTAAAGCCATTTGGATGTTGTGTTTTGGTGAGCTTCTCAGGATGTTTATCGGAATTCTCGTTAATACGCTGTTAGCACACTATAGAACCAAAGATATGTCATATACCATTAACGGCGAAGAACCGAATATAATCGGAAGTGAATGCGAAGGTTTTATTCTTAGCCAGATACAAGAGGATTTTCAAATTACCGATCCTGCGAATGTCGTATATTTGAAATTTAATGGTACTTGGTACCGTTTGTATTTTGATGGTAATACGGTGTTTTGGAGGAGTGATGAGAATGTGGCATTCGAACCTGTAAACGGTAATTTTGATTGTTGTACCACTATTTTAAATTTAAATGAAATGGATGGTATTGTTGGTTCCAAGCTTGAGTCAATTGTATATTCCTCAACAGAAAGCGAGGTTATTGCAGCACTTGCCTTTTCTCAAGGAAAAACCCTAGAACTAACACACTATGGTAATCAAGATGTTACGCAAATCAAGTGCTAACAAGGCCAGCCAATCTGACCTCCGTAAACTGTCTTCTTTTTTGCAAAAAAACGCAAAAAAGCAGCCAATTCACTCCGGCAGTTGCTGGCGGCGTTATCGAATATTCGATTCCCATACTTTTCCTAACACTAGTCGTCATTTTTAGAGTTTGGTTCTAGCTCATTTTTGTCCATAAATGATTTAGATTCCTTGATTGAAAAAGCCTAAATTCAGCTTTGAACTTGAGGCCGTTGAAGCCTTTTTTATAAAAGAGTGCGTGAGCTGGCCCGCTAGCTTTCGTGGTACAGGTCGTTCCTTGGCATCCTGCCATTACGACATTCGTGAATCCATTCACATCAGATGTACCATCGGAAGCGATAGCATTTTCACTCTTTATTGCAAGATGGACCGAAGCAGTCTGCAAATGTAGGTCAAAGTTAAATCTGCCCCCCATGGCGACTTTTCGCAGCTGTTGTTTTGTAAAAAGCGAAAATGTTGCGGGCAGCTGGGCTAATTCTTTTATAAAGAGTAAAGAGGGAACAGCCATTGGTTTCCTCTTGGTCTGGTGTGGGCGAAGCGCCACGACGTTAGCGGCCGTAGGCCGAAGGCCATAAGTACAAGATATAAAAAACAAAGCTGGATTCCGGCTCAAAAACATTGCCGGAATGACAAAGTATTTGGCCCGTGCAGTGTGGAACCTTGCGATCTTAAGCGTTAGTGATCGTAGGTCTATCTTAAATCCACTTTTGTCCAGAAATAAGTTAACTCATGTTCTTGTATAGCACTTTTCCATAGCCATCAATTAAGTTGAATCGAAGAGATAAAATTCAGGTGTAGATAAGCTAGGGAGTATCCCAAATACGGATGTTTTGGTTGAGCCCACAAGGATGTGCTTGCGGCGTCTCACTGGATTATCTGCACTAAAGCCTGCGGCAGGTAATTAATAACATTGAATTAACGATTTAAAACAAACTAGTAGATATGAAATAGGTTGGGCATTATTCGGACGAAAGTTTAACTACCAGCCAATAATGGGCCACAAATAAGTTAGTTTTCTTGGCGTAGAAATGGATAAGTAAACTCTGAACTTGAGGACTTTGTGCTGCTCAACTAAATCCATAGACATCTTTTACTCTAAGGTAAAAAAGGCCTCAACCGGTTACGTTAAAGCCTAAACCTGCCTAATTTACACCGTCTTTGTCTGAGTTAATAATCGATTAAGCCGAATTTAACTTCACCAAAGCAAGGCTTATACAACAATCCCCAAGCCATAAGATGACTTGGGGATTGTTGTTTTTCGTAAATATTTCTGCTGTAAATATTTGTAGTCTATATCTATTTTGCGTTAGCGTTTCCGCTATTGCTTAGGTAACTTACGACCATATATCAGCAAATAAATTGCGGGGATAACAAATAGCGATAATAGCGGCGCAGTCACCATACCGCCGACCATAGGTGCGGCAATTTTTTGCATGACTTCATTGCCAGTACCGCTACCCCACATAATTGGCAGTAAACCAAAAAATATGGTGGCGACTGTCATGGCTTTAGGGCGAATTCGCATTACTGCGCCCTCAACTAATGCGGCAGTTAAATCCGCTCTACTGTGGTAGTTGCCGGCTTGTTTATAGGCCTTAATACTATTATTAAGGTATACCTGCATTACTACGCCAAACTCGGCAGCAACCCCAGCGAGGGCAATCATACCGACCGATACCGCAACGGAAAAGTTAAAATCCAGCCCATAAAGTAGCCATGCACTACCTACCAATGAAAAAGGCAAACTTAGCATGATCACCGATGCTTGTATGACCGAATTAAATGTCATCATTAGCAGCATAAAAATCACCGCAATCATTAATGGGATCACCATTTTCATCTTAGCATCAACCCGCTGCATGTACTCGTATTGCCCCGCAAAGCTATAGTTGTAGCGCGGAGGCAGAGTAATTTGTTGCTTAAGTGCCTTTTCAGCCGCAACGATATATTCACCAATCGAAATGTCTTTGAGATCGACAAACACCCATGAGATCAGGCGGCCATTTTCACTGGCTAACATGGGGGCACCATCACTGATGTTGAGATCAGCTAAATAGCTTAATGGTAAGTATTTCCCTGTTTTAGTCAGCACAGGTAAGTTTTTGAGTTTCTCGATATTATCTCGTAACTCTCGCGGGTAACGTATATTGATGGGATAGCGTTCTTGGCCTTGAATTGACTCACCAATGGTCATGCCACCAATAGCCATTTGCACTACATCTTGGATATCTTTTAAGGTCATGCCATAGCGTGCAGCATTTTTAAGATCTGGGGTAATATCAATATATCGCCCACCGCTACTGCGCTGTGAAAATGCTGACACTGTGCCAGGTAATTGGTTTACTACCGCTTCTATTTCAGCGCCAATACGTTGCAGTTCTTCGACATTCGACCCCGATATCTTTATGCCAACAGGTGTTCTCACCCCAGTAGATAACATATCGATACGAGTCTTAATCGGTTGCACCCAAGCATTAGTCATCCCTGGAATACGCACGGTTTTTTGCAGTTCTGCAATAATGCTTTCTAAGGTTACGCCATCACGCCATTCTGCTGTGGGTTTGAGCATAATAGTGGTTTCGAGCATGGTTAGCGGTGCAGGATCCGTTGCGGTAATGGCGCGGCCCACTTTGCCAAATACCCGTTTGACTTCGGGAACGGTTTTTATTAGTCGGTCGGTTTGCTGCAATATTTCTGCCGCTTTACCCGCGCTGACACTGGGCAATGTGGTTGGCATATAGAGCAGATCACCTTCTTCCAAGGTGGGCATAAATTCTGATCCCATCTGGCTTAATGGGTAGTAAGCACTGAATAGCACAATAATCGCCAATCCAATGGTGATTTTAGGGAAGTTCAGTACCCATTTTAGTAATGGCTGATAGATAGCAATCAATACCCGACTAATAGGGTTTTTACGCTCATCAGGGATTTTTCCGCGGACAAAATAGCCCATTAATACCGGAATTAAGGTGATTGCTAAGATTGCAGATGCGGCCATAGCAAAGGTTTTAGTAAAGGCCAGTGGATGGAATAAACGTCCTTCTTGCGCTTCAAGGGCAAAGACTGGAGTAAAGCTTAATGTAATGATCAATAAGCTGAAGAACAGTGCTGGGCCGACCTCAATTGAGGCTTCTTTTACCAGTTGCCAGTGATCTTCTCCCTCAGGAGCTTTACCGTGTTTTTGACGATAATGTTCTAAATGTTTATGAGTATTTTCGACCATCACAATAGAGGCATCAACCACAGCACCAATGGCAATGGCAATGCCGCCTAAGCTCATAATGTTGGCATTGACTCCAATAATATTCATGGCGATAAAGCTGACTAAAATTGAAATAGGTAAGGTGATAATCGCCACTAAGGTTGAGCGGGCATGCAGTAAAAACAGTAGGCAAATAAGCCCAACTACGAGCATTTCTTCAAGCACTTTATGGGTAAGGTTATCGACTGAGCGCAAGATTAAGTCTGAGCGGTCATAAGTGGTGACTAACTCGACACCATCAGGTAGTCCATTACTGATTTGCTCGAGTTTTTTCTTCACATTATTAATGGTTTCAAGGGCATTTTCACCATAGCGCATTACGACAATGCCGCCGACGACTTCGCCTTTACCATCAAGTTCTGCAATGCCACGGCGCGCTGCCGGGCCGGTTCTTAATTGCGCGACATCTTTCATTAATACCGGCGTGCCGGTTTCGGACAAAATACCTAAGGGAATTTCAGCAAAGTCAGCAATGGTCTGGCGATAACCACTTGAGGTGATCATATATTCTGCTTCGGCCATTTCAATCACCGAGCCGCCAGTCGAGCTATTGGAATTATCTAAGGCATTTTTAATGGTCATTAAGTCGATTTGATACAAAGCTAGCTTATGCGGGTCGACGACCACTTGATAAGTTTGTTCCATACCACCGACGGTAGCAACTTCAGATACTCCTGCAACACTTTGTAATTCAAGCTTTAAAAACCAATCTTGTAATGAACGTAATTGAGCTAAATCATATTGTCCGTTGCGATCGACTAAGGCGTATTGAAAAATCCAACCTACACCAGAAGCATCTGGCCCAATGCTTGGCGTAACGCCCGCGGGCAGTTGATCTTGGGTTTGAGACAAGTATTCTAATACCCGTGAACGTGCCCAATAAATGTCGGTGCCGTCTTCAAAAATGACGTACACAAATGAATCGCCAAACATTGAAAACCCACGCACCGTTTTAGCACCGGGCACGGCAAGCATGGCCGATGACAATGGATAGGTGATTTGATCTTCAACCAATTGCGGTGCTTGGCCTGGGTATGATGTTTTAACAATCACTTGCACATCGGATAAGTCGGGAAGCGCATCGAGTGGTGTCATGCGCATCGCTTGATAACCCACTAAGGCGATAACGGCCGTGAGTACCAACACCATAACGCGTTGTTTTATTGAAGCACTGATAATTTTTGCTAACATTGTTGTGCTCCTTTAGTGCTGGTGAGCATCTGTCGCAGTGGCATTTATTGGCGCATTACTTAAACGCTGTAAACTGCCTTGAATACTGGCTTCTGAGTCCAATAAGAACTGCCCTGAAATAACCACTTTGTCATGTTCATTCAGTCCCTCTAAAATTTCGGCTCTACCGTCTGCCATCATACCAATTTTGACTGGCACCGAAGCAAAGCTGGTATCACTGCGCTGCACCACAATACGGTTCTCACGTCCGGTAAGAATCAGCGCCTCAGTTGGTACAGTGAGCACGTTATTTTTAGGCAAACCATATAAGGTCACATCCACTAAGCTACCGGGCCTAAGCTTGTCGTGATGATTATTCAGTTTGATCCGCACTCGCATTGCGCGGGTGACTGGGTCTAATTCGGGGTAGATGTAGTCAATGGTTGAGTCGATATCAAACAGTCCTTGCGCCGCGGCACTCACAGTGACTTTATGACCTTGTTGTAACCAATTTTGTTCGTTTTCAAACACATCTGCAATCACCCATACGCTGTCTAAATTAACGATTTCAAACAAGGTATCACCTGGCTGAATGTACATACCATCGCGAACGGTTAATTTACTGATAAAGCCATCTTGCGGAGCATAAAAAGGTACTTTAAAAATGGTTTCACCGGTTTTTTCTAAGTGCTTGATTACAGAGCTATCGACACCGAGTAGTTCTAAGCGTTTGCGTGCTTTGCGTAATAAACTACTGCCCCGTTTTGTATCTTGTTTAAGGTAGTCTTGTGCTTGGGAATAGTCGTCTTGGGCATTGACCAGTTCGGGCGAGTACAGTTCATATAAAAGTTGGCCCTTTTTTATTTGTTGTCCCACGTTATTTACCGTTAGCGTTTCTATCCATCCGGTTGCGCGTGTATGCACATGGCCAATCGCATTCTGGTTATATTCTACTGTGCCTATGGTGTTCACTTGGCGAGATAAGCTCGTTCTTTCAACGACATGACTTCGCATGCCTAATGCCTGCTGCATGCCGCCAGATACACCGACCACAATTTCTTGGCTTGGGTCTGTCACGGTCACTTTTTCAAGGTTCATACCACAGATAGGGCAAGTTCCAGGTGCATCGGATATCACATGTGGATGCATAGGACAGACATATTTTACATTGGTGCTATCGCTTTGATTGGCTGTCGGCATTAATTTAGTTACTAATGCGGGTTCAGGTTGACTAAACACCTTATCTGCTTGGCTTTTTTCTACAGAAGCAGCACTTTGCATGTTTGCCATTGGCGCTTGAGTGTCGTCAACTGTGGATTCTTCTTCCTCCTCTTTGACGACGAGAAACATATTACAAATGGGACAGGTTCCCTCTTTAACACTGATCACTTCAGGGTGCATCGGGCAAGTATAGGTTTTACCAGCTTGTACCTGATGCTGGGCATGATCGTGCTCTGCGCCATAAACGACAGGTGATGTCATAGTAATAGGGATTATTACCCCAACAAACGCGCCTAGTAGCACACTAGAAAGTGGTAATTTCTTCATAACAACCTCGATATTCATCATGACGATACTGACGATCGTCATGATGAGAAACACTAAAAACAATTATATTGAACGTACGCAATGCACAAGGATAATCAATTAAACTTGTTTGCTATGCTTTGTTCTACTGGGATAGCGTTTTGCATGTTTGTCATTGGATGCTGCATGTTTGTCATTGGATGAGTGTCGCCAGCGCTGGACTCAGCTTGCTCCTCTTTGACGACGAGGAACATATTGCAGATGGGACAGCGTCCCTCTTTATCGCTGATCACTTCAGGGTGCATCGGGCAAGTATAGGTTTGACTGGCTTGCGACTGATGCTGGGTATGATCGTGCTCTGCGCCATAAGCAACAGGTGATGTGAGAACTGCTGGGATGATGACACCAACGAATGCGCTTAATAGCACGCTAAAAAATGGTAACTTTTTCATAATAACCTCGATATTCATCATGATAATACTGACGATCGTCATGATGATAAACGCTAAAAAACAATAGTATTGACTGTGCTCAACGCACAAGAATGATCAATTGAATTAAGCGATAGGAGGGCGGAACGCAGGAGGGAAAGCGATTGATACACGGTTAACAACCATCGCAAGCGGTGCAGGATAGACCGGAATATTAAGCATCGCCAATGGCATATCAATTAGGTTAGCGGTAAACGAAATAGTCAAACAGTGGTTACAATCCGGACTACAAACACCTGAACCATTACAACAGCTGGTTTGCGGTAACGATGCAGCAATGGATTCATCCACATTATTGACAGCACTTGGCATATCATGGCAATTCTTCATTGCCCCGTGCGTCATCGTTGTTGTGGTATTGGTTGTGTTAGCGGACATTTTTTGAGCCATTTCTGCATGGGCCATTGGCACCATCAAACTGTCATTAGTCAGTAACCCCTGTCCGACAAGTGCGAACAAAGTGATTATGATGATCCAATAGTTTGACTGCTTTGCTCTCATTTAGCCTTAACCAAGTCGTTTTATGGGGTTAGCTTAACAGACCTTTACTTCAGTAAACATCTTTCAAGTAATAACACATTATATTCATTAATCTGAAAATGATGATAACGCTTTTATGACCATTATCGTGTGATACACATTCCATTTCATTAATTTAGGGTCCACTTAGGTTTAAAACGGCATTATTTACCTTTTAGTTTGAGCCGATACCTGTTGCGCTTGAGCATATCAATCACCCAAATTAATCCACTGAAGGTTAACCATAAAGTGATAAATGCAAACATCATAATAGGGATGTTATTAAAACTGCCTTGATTGGTGTAATCCATAAAGTGCAGCATAAAAAATATATCGGCTAAACGTGTATGTTCATCACTGTGGCCGACGAGTCGACCCGACTGCGCTTCAATATATACGCTGGTGGTAATGTTATCGGCAAAGTTTATCTGCCAAGTGTCATTGTGCTGTTTTGGAAAGTCGTCTAATGGTGGGGTGAGTAAGCGAGTTGAACTGATTTCGGCCTCTCCAGAGTAGGACGCTTTGGCCAGCTGTTGTGCCATTGTGGTATCAATTACGACTGGGTTACCGTCATACGCATCAACTAAGGTGTAGTCATGGTTAAGATTATTGTATAAGCCTTTTTCATGGGTTAATAAGTAGTAAGGCTTACCTAATAAAGTCATGAGGTTCAGTGACACACTAGGCTTAAATGTGGCCAAAATAGTGCTAGGTTCAAGCAAACGATGAGTTTCTATTACCACGTCAGCGTGAGTATCGTTAAGGTGGGTAAGACCTTGGGCTTTATTGTTATCCATGAGATTAAAATACAGGCCGCTGATTAACCATAGCAGTAACTGGATCCCTACAATGACAGATGCCCATTTATGCAGTTTTCTGACCCAAAGCATTAGGCCACCCCACTGTGTTTACGCTTACTCAACATAGGCTTGCGTTTGTTTTTAGTACGACGTAATACCCTGAAATACGTCAAGGTTAACCCGCTAACGGCAGCTAAAGTTGAGATCAGTGCTATCCAGAATAATAATTGATTATCGATTTCTTCAGCATCGCCATAATCCATCACATGAAAGCGAAACATCCAGTCGAATAAACGCCAAAATGCATGGCGCTTTGCTACTACTAATCCGCTGTCAGCAGAGATATAAATTGATGGTGCGGAAAAGTGGTCGAAATTAATTCGCCACGCAGGTAAGTGGCGAGCACTAAGTTCAAAAGGCGGATTATCGGTCAGTAAACTCACGTCGGTAATCGGCTCATTACCAAGGTAATAATATTGGGCTAATGCAATGGCTGTTGTTTGATTAAGTGGCGATAAACGTTCCCCTGTCTGGGCATTTAGCATTAGCTGCT
>NZ_JACJER010000156.1:0-9290 GCF_014164185.1 Shewanella sp. SG44-6
TTGAATGCTCAACAATGTGTTGCGGTTGATAATTTATCCGCGCTTGAGCGACTTGGTTAGCATCTAAACCAAATAAGAAGAAATTATCATCACCCACCTCTTCCAGCATCTCAATATTGGCGCCAGTGGGCGTTTTTCAAGCGACAACACCATAGCGGGCTACCGCGATGAAATATGGATGAAAAAGTAATACAAGGAAAGTGCAGCGACGCTGTAATTAACGTAAATCGTAGATTAATGTTTGTTTATTGGTGGCTAAGTTGAATAGCCAAATGGAGTCTGCTTATGAGTAATGTTCGTTATATTAGTAATTTAACTCGTGATACCTATGCGTTGATATTAGCGGGTGGTCGAGGTTCTCGGTTGTATGAATTAACCGACTGGCGTGCGAAACCTGCGCTTTATTTTGGTGGTAAGTATCGCATTATCGACTTTCCGTTATCAAACTGTATTAACTCAGGAATACGAAGAGTGGGAGTGGTGACGCAATATAAGTCACATTCTTTAATTCGACATGTTACTCGTGGCTGGGGTCATTTCAAAAAGGAACTAGGGGAATCGGTTGAGATTTTACCTGCGTCACAGCAAACATCTGGTAACTGGTATCAAGGTACTGCCGATGCGGTATTTCAAAATATTGACATTATTCGGCATGAAATCCCTAAGTATGTGATGATTTTATCTGGCGATCATATTTATCGTATGGATTATGCTGGTTTGCTCGCAGCTCATGCTGAATCGGGTGCCGATATGACTGTGTGTTGTTTAGAAACCCCAATTGCAGAAGCGGCAGGTGCATTTGGGGTGATGGAAGTTGATAGTGATAATCGGGTCATTGGTTTTGAAGAAAAGCCCGCAGAGCCTAAGCCAACCCCAACTGATCCAGAAAAGTGTTTAGCCTCAATGGGCAACTATGTTTTTAATACTAAATTTTTGTTCGAACAATTAAGAAAAGATGCCAATAACGAAAGCTCAGATCGTGATTTTGGCAAAGATATTATTCCGGCAATTATCAAAACACATAATGTGTTCGCGTTTCCTTTTACAACTTCAGTGTCTGATGAGCCAGCCTATTGGCGCGATGTGGGTACCTTAGATTCATTTTTCCAAGCGAATATGGAGTTATTGTCGCCAACACCAGCATTAAATTTATACGATGCTAAGTGGCCTATTTGGACATATCAGGAACAGCTGCCACCGGCTAAGTTTGTGTTTGATGATGATAATCGCCGCGGTATGGCAGTTGATTCGATCGTTTCAGGCGGTTGTATTATCTCTGGTGCCAAAGTGAAACGAAGCGTGCTATTTGACGAGGTGCGTGTGTGTTCTTATTCCTCAGTCAAAGATTCGGTATTATTACCCGATGTGGTGGTACTGAAGAATTGTAAAATAAAAAATGCCATTTTAGATCGGGGTTGTATTATTCCTGAAGGCATGTCGATTGGTTATAATCAAGAACATGACAAGGCGAGGGGTTTTAGGGTGTCAGAAAAAGGCATTACCTTGGTAACCCGCAAAATGTTAGGTTTAGCGGTTGGCTTTGAATAAGGATCCTAGATGACTCCTGCGAGTGTAAAACGAGTCCTGCTGGTGGCAGCAGAAAATGATGCACTGCATGGCGCTAAAGTTGGGGGCATGGCGGATGTCATCCGTGATTTGCCGCCAGCATTGGCACAATGCGGCGTAATAGCCGATGTGGCCATGCCAAATTATGGCTTCTTAGCGCAACATTATCATGCCGCACACATGGCTGATGTTGAAGTTGATTTTGCCGGCCAGCGCCATACTGTAGCGGTTTATCGCTTGCCAAGACCACAACATAAAGAAGCCATCCTTAATGTGGCTGAAGATCAATGGGATGACGCGGTAGCTCAAATCTATCTATTTGATCATCCGCTATTTAATCATCAAGGCCAAGTGTATTGCAGTGGTTCGGCAGACAGACCGTTTGCCGAAGATGCAACCAAGTTTGCGCTGTTTTCTCTTAGTGTGGCCACGTGCTTGGTGAATAAATTATTACCACGGTTTGAGGTGTTGCATTTACATGATTGGCACAGTGCAATGGTTGCCATGCTGCGTGGATGCGTAGATGATTTTTCTGCGCTGAGAGCATTACCTTGTGTGTTTACCATTCATAATTTGGCCTTACAAGGGATCCGGCCTTTTATTGGCGATGATTCATCGTTTGCCCATTGGTTTCCGCAATATGTGGGTAAATTAAACCTTATTGCCGATACCAGTATATTTGACCCTCGTTACAGCAATTGTGTTAATCCGATGCGCATGGGAATTGTACTCAGTGACAAAGTGCATTTAGTGTCGCCCAGTTATGCGCAAGAGGTGTTAATGCCATCTGACTATCACAAAGGCTTTTTTGGTGGCGAAGGGTTAGAGGCCGATTTAGTGGTTAAGTCTTTGCAAGGTAATGTGGTTGGGATCATTAATGGCTGCGTTTATGATGATGTTAGCCATAAATCCAATCAAGCCCAGCCTACTCAGCAGAGCGAGTATTGGGCGTTATTACTTCAAGCTGAGAATGCCGTCATTAAGTGGCAAACTAAAACAAGCCAGCTGAGTGTATTAGACTCCATTGCGTTAACACGGATCAGTCAATCTAAGCAGACTATATTAGCCGACTATCATCACTTAACCGCCTTAAAAAGCAGTGTGTCAGATGATGAGCAACGATTTTTACTGACCTCAGTTGGGCGTTTAACAGAACAAAAAGTGTTGATTCTGTTGCAGCCTTTTAACCCAACTCACGCCACTAAAATTCATGCCTCGGCGAAAACAGTGTTAGAGGCTATTCTCGAATCACTCAAGAAATATCAACCTAATGGCGTGTTTATGTTACTTGGTAGTGGTGATGTGAATATTGCTAATGCATTACAAGCTACCGCAGCACGTTATGATAACTTTGTGTTTTTACATGGTTATGACGAAGCTTTATCTGAGCAACTTTATCGCTTGGGCAGCTTGTTTTTAATGCCCAGTTCATTTGAGCCTTGTGGGATCAGTCAAATGCTCGCGATGCGGGCAGGCCAACCATGCTTAGTTCATGGCGTCGGGGGGCTCAATGATACGATTGAAGATAATGTCAGTGGCTGGGTATTTAACGGTGCAACACTGGCGACACAAGGTGAAGCCTTGGTTGAACGTTTTACTCAAGTGCTCGAGTTATTTGGCAGTGATATTTGGAAGCAAGTGAAACAAAATGCCGCTAAACAACGATTCACCTGGGATGAGGTTGCTAAACAATATATTGAAAAGTTATATGTGAGCAGTTGAGCTATCCAGTCAGTATCCAAGCGAATCACATTGGATAATGTGACTAGGTAGCACTCAACCGATTACTCAAATTATTAGCAAACGAGTAGCAGGCAGCTCTTGGCACTCTTTGTATTGATAGCCGCAATTGCTCAATTAGCCAATAAAAAAGCCAATCAAATTGATTGGCTTTTTTGTCTTCCAATAACCACTTAAGCTTGACCTGCTAAATCGCTGACGACTTTATATGGTGCACTTTATGTCGAAGCGTTGTGCTGAGCCATCGAACGATGTTGTCCGTTTGATGACTCATGAGTCAGCTGCTGATATCGTGCTATGACCAATAAAGATACCGTCTTGTGTTACTAGTTTAGTGACTAATAGGTATAGCGAAGATCCAAGTAATAGTAACCACCATTAAACCCAAATGGAGTATTGGTGAGCGGGTATATGAAAATTCCGTTAAAGTTATTATCCTCAGGACGTTTCTCTGGATAAGTATCAAACAGGTTTTGTACCCCTAAGGTGACGGCTAGATTATCGGTTGCACGGTAACGAGTACTTAAATCTGTGGTCCATCTTGAGCCATATTCCACTTCACTTGATGAATAACCCACAGTGTAGTTTCCGAAATAACTGAAACGTAAGTTGGTAGTGAAGTCGTCATACTGATGCGTAAAGCCAATGTTAGCAGTGTTTTTAGGATTGGCTTCAGTCATGCGAACAACTTCAATATTATCAAATAGCTCGTCTTCTAAACCATTGAGGATTGAAGGCAACGAAATGGACTCAATTTCAGTTTCTTTGTATGAGTAGGCTAGGTTGGCTTTTAAATCGCCAAATTTACCAAGGTCTATCCCTTGAGTGATCACTAAGTCTACACCTTGAGTTTTAGTATCAACCGCATTCATAAAGAAGCGAGCCGAGTCGGCATTGGTACCCTCAAGGATAGCGGCAATCGCCGGTGAACTTTCTTTATCTATAGCGCCTGATAAAATGATTCTGTCATCGACATTAATTTCATAAGCATCTAACGTAACTGCAAAACCATTATTACCCGTGTAAACAATACCTGCACTATAAGAATGTGATTGTTCAGCTTTAAGATCTGGAATACCTAGCTCTGATCTAATCGGCGATAACTGATTAAAGGTGCCTGATTCTCTAGGAATAAACTCACCAGTGACAGGATCGGGATCAAAAAAGGTCGATACGTTAGTAAAATACAGTTGCTGCACACTGGGTGCACGGAATCCCGTGTCGGTAGTTAACCTAAGTGCCAGACTGTCCGTCAGCTCATAACGGCCAGATAGCTTCCAGCTGGTGTTGCTACCAAAGTCAGAATAATCTTCATAACGCACTGCTGCTGCCCAATAAAAATCTTCGGTGAGTTGGTTTTCAAGTTCAATATACAGTCCGAGGTTAGTGCGGTCTTCATCGACTTCAGACTCTTTGGTAAAACCACCAAAACCTTGGCTACCGCCGGATTTCCCTTGGTAATCGCCTTTGATATACGACTCTTCTTGGCCTGCATCAATTTGATAGCCACTTTGACGCCATGTCACGCCCATCGCGACTAATAAGTCTGAGTCATTAGCAAAATCATAGTAGCTTGAAGCATCGACATTAAGATTGAGCTCACTGGTAGACAGGGTTCCTGCATCAAAGCTTGTTGGGCTAATAGGGCCGAGCGAGGCATTGATACTGTTTTCTAAGGTATATTCAAAACTGTTGCTACCAAAACCAGCCGATGAGTCAACTTGCCATTTCCCTAACTCAAACTCATAACCGGTTACTAAAGAGTAATCGATAATTTCTGGGCTTATTTGTGGTAAAAATCCGTCTGGATAGACTTCAATCACGTTGCGAGAATCAAGTGCGCGACGATAAAAAGCGCCTGAACTTGAGTTACGTTTGCTAATGCCACCAAAGGCATAAAGCTTACCCTTGGTATCTAACCCTTGTTCAGCATTCAAAAATAAGCCGTAGTTGTCATAGTCACTGTCGCCAACATGATGGTTTTTACGATCGAATGTGGCTTCACGGGGATCAGGACTGCCGTCGGCTAATGTTGGATATTGCTGGCGAGTATCAAAGCCCGCTCTGTTGGTGGAGTTTTTCTGATGCGCCTCTAAAGAGACGTTCACAAAACCTTCGTCACTGAAGCTAAAGCCTTGGTTTACGCCTAAACGAACTTGCTCACCATCACCTTCATAGGTTTGACCTACTTGAGTCGTAATGCTGCCGCCTTGGTCACTGTCTTTCAGCACAACGTTAATCACCCCAGCGATAGCGTCAGATCCATAAAGTGCAGAGGCACCGTCACGTAAAATTTCAATTCGCTTAATGGCTGTCATCGGAATAGCATTTAAATCAACGTTTGACGAACCTTTGCCTAAGGTTCCGGCCAAATGCACTAATGCCGAACCATGACGGCGTTTACCATTAACCAACACTAAGGTGTGATCCGGTGACATGCCGCGAAGGCTTGCTGGACGCACAGCGTCACTGCCGTCAGTAATTGATGAAAATGGGAAGCTATAACTTGGTGCTGCAAATTGTAATGCTTTGGCCGTTTCAGTAATACCGGTGGCTTCAAGTTGTTCGGAGGTAATAATATCGACAGGTGTTGCACTGTCTGTAGCGGTACGAAGTGCGATACGCGAACCAATGACCTGAATGCGCTCTAGGTTTTCACCTTCCTCTGCAGCGATGGCTACAGGAGCTGAAATACTGCCAATAACGGCCAAACAAACGAGACTTTTATACATTAGTAATCCTGCGATAACGTTATAGTAAACTTTGTAACATTATAGGACATTTTCGCTGATGCATAGGAGTACTAACTGCTGACTTAGTTAGTCTAATCAGTCATATGTCATGACACTCTGGTCTAGTTGAACACTTAGTGGCGTTCATTGATTGACTATTAAACCGCGCAAACAATAAATGCCTGCGATCAGTCACAGGCATTTATTGTAGATGATGTGATTGCTGTTAAGCGGCTCTTAGTTGGGTAAGCTTGCTTGGTGGGATGAGATAAAAGCTGCCATCGCTTGTTCAGCGCGATCTTGTGCTGATGCCCAAGTATCGGTATTGGTCATGGTTTCGACTATTTCGTAATAGCACTTAATTTTAGGTTCAGTGCCAGAGGGACGAACTATCACGCGTGCGCCATTTGCTAAAGCATAAATTAATACATCACTGCTGGGCAGATCAATGGTGTGTTTGCTGCCATCGGCGCAAGTACGCTGCAGGCTTTTTAAATCATCGCTAGACACCACAGCGAACTCACCAATGGTAAGTGGTGGATTTTCACGTAAAAAATCACCAATATTAGGGGTGTCAGGTTTGAGCGCAATACTGACTTGGGCATTAAGATGAAACCCGTGTTGGCGATAAATCTGTTCTAATCTGTCCCAGATGGTTTTGCCATTGGCGGCAAGCTCTGCAGTGAGTTGCGCAAAGGCAACAATGGCCGATAAGCCATCTTTATCCCACACTAAGTTGCCTATGGTATAACCGAGTGCTTCTTCATACGCGAATAAAAATTGGTTATCTTGTTGATGCTGACTAATACCGACATTCATCAGCCATTTAAAACCTGTTAGCGTGGTGTAGCTTTGGGCACCGAACTCAGAGGCGATTTTAGACAATAGGCTTGATGACACTATGGTTGTGCCGTTAAGTTGTTGATTTTTAGGGGCGTGGCTGAGTAAGTAATGACCCAATAAAACCCCGACTTGATCGCCAGTTAGCATTTTATATTCACCATCTGGTGTACGTACAGCAACAGCAAAGCGGTCTGCATCAGGATCATTGGCACAAGCCAGAGTCGCCTTGTGCTTTTTTGCCTCAGCAATCACTAAGTCCATGGCGCCTTTTTCTTCCGGGTTGGGGAAGTTAACTGTCGGAAAGTCACCATCAGGTTCACGTTGCGCGGCTACCGAATACACCTGAGTAAATCCAGCATCTTTTAACACAGTTTCAGCCATGTCGGCGCCCACACCATGCATTGCGGTATACGCTAAACTGACTTTATCTTGGCCATTGCGATATTGCAGCTCTTTGGCATCAAATATTCCCTGGCGATAGGCTTGGTAAAAATCGTCTTGCAACCAATTCAGCTTTTGTTGTGCAATGGCATCATCTAAGGCTAAAAACGGCATAGCTTGAGTGGCTGCACGAGTGATTTGGGCAGCAATTCCGCTGTCGTGGGGTGGAATAATCTGTGCGCCATTTTCCCAATAGACTTTATAGCCATTGTATTGTGGTGGGTTATGGCTGGCTGTTACCACAATACCCGCGGCAGCATTAAGATGTTTTACCCCAAAAGCGACTAATGGCGTGGCGGCAACTTTATGAGTCAAGTACACGTTAATGCCCATGGCAGTTAGTACACTCGCCGCATCGTGGGCAAAATCATAAGAATCGTGGCGGCCATCGTAACCAATTACCACACCGCGCTCGGCAGCATTGTTAATCTGCTCGAGTAAGTAAGCACCCAAACCGGCAGTGGTTTGGCGAATAACTAAACGGTTCATCGCCATTGGGCCAACACCAACTTCACCTCGAAGCCCTGCAGTGCCAAAGGCTAAACGGCCTGCAAAGCGAGCAGCAAGTTCAGTTTCATTGTTTGAATCAATGAGTGCTTGCAGTTGCGCACGAGTTTTTTGGTCGGGGTCTTTGTTGAGCCAATGGTTAATTTGATGTTGAAGATGGGTATTCATGAATCACCTCATTGATAATCATTTTCAATAACAGTAGGAAAATCGCGCCACGAGAACAAGTGAATTCGTTACCAAATCAATAAAAATAACAATTTGTATTCATGATTTCTACGCTTAGTCTACATGCTTGAACGTAATCATTAGTCTATAAACAAACAGTTGCCGCTAAATATGAAACCTCTAAAGCAAGTATTACAACCTCTAAAGTCAATATACCAATCCATAGCGTTAAGCGTGCATTACAAGCAAGAGCATTGTCGCCTAGACAAGATACAAAAAAGGCTTGTGAGCGTTATCAACAAGCCTTTTTGTGACAGGATCAAAACCTATTTTGTTTCAGCAGCATAATTTTGTGGGAAAAAAGCACGTTTTGCGGCTTCATCAAATTCTGATTTAAATACAATATCTTTACCCATGTCTCTGGCTCGTGCAACGGCTGGACGATTGTTGATACTGTTAAACCAGCGTTGAACATTCGGGTAAGTGGCCAGTGCATCTTGACCTAATACATAGCCGATTTTATCAACCCAACCCCATGCAGCAATATCGACAATGCTCAATGCATCACCCACGATAAACTCACGGTTACTAAGATGTGCGTCAAGGACTTGGTAATGACGTTGAGTTTCACGTTGATAACGGTTTGTGGCGTAAGCTATTTTTTCAGGTGCATGATGGGTGAAATGTACACATTGACCAGAATAAGGTCCTAAACCAGTGGCGACAAACATTAACCAAGATAATAGCTCCCCTCGATTTTCAGGCTCGCCAGCTAATTGACCTGTTTTGTCTGCAAGGTATAAAAGAATGGCACTTGAATCGAATACACGCACGCCATTATCTTCAATAGCGGGGGTTTTGCTGTTGGGGTTAATCGCTTTAAACTCCGCAGTATGTTGCTCACCTTTTAAGGTATCCACTGGCACAAGCTCAAACTCGAGAGCAGTTTCTTCAAGGAACAGCGCAATTTTCATTGGATTAGGGCCTGGATGGAAATAAAATTTAATCATGTGAACTCCTTATAAGTAAGAAGTGTATTAAAACAGTTTTTGAACGAATGCTCAAATTAATTTGATCGATCGCTCAAAATTGATAGAAAGACGATAGGGTATTGTTATCATGTAATTAAATATACGGGAGAGAACTGTAAGTTGATTGCAGTGAAAGCTATGGCCTTTAAAGCCTGATTATCTTTTTAGGAGTTCACATGATTAAATTTTATTTCCATCCAGGCCCTAATCCAATGAAAATTGCGCTGTTCCTTGAAGAAACTGCTCTCGAGTTTGAGCTTGT